>CAJXUU010000157.1 GCA_913061325.1 uncultured Saprospirales bacterium
TCCTCTTCGTCGGCAGCGTCAGATGTGTATAAGAGACAGGAAGGATGTTGGCCTGGAGTTTATCATGAATGAACAAGATATCGAAGGCGTGATGTTGTTTTTTGATTTAAACGAAAACGATTATTATACAAATACCAAGAAAAGTACAAGTGGCAGAAGGGTGCCAGGTTCATCTTTTCACTTATTTAATGCTCTCATGTTTTATCAATTGGGAATTGTCAAAGATTCAACCAAATCTCTAAAGTGGGACGGTGTAGAGCGCTATTTTAACGATTATGATGTCCCTATCTGGAATCAAGATACCTACCTAGCTGAAGCTTTTAGAAATGGAACAGATTGGTATTTTAATGAGCTTTCTAAGGTTATTGAACTCAAACTATATAAGAAATATGTAAAGAAATCTAAGTACGGACGGATGATTTCTACTAGATATGAAAACGAGGAATTCTGGCATGGAGGACCTGGTAGAGTAAGTATAAATTTGAAAGAACAGATTAAATTCCTCAGGAGATTTCAAAAATCAAAGCTGCCTTTCGACGAATATCATATTGATAAAGTGAAAGAACTAATGCTTGAAAAATCAACTAAAAATTTGAAACTATATGGAAAGGTAGGATTGTCAAATGAAGATAATTTCCTTAATGATGGTGGACATAATATCGGTTGGTATTCAGGATATGTAGAAAGCAGAAATAATACCTATTTTTTCATATCGTATATTTCTAAACCGTATGATGTGGATAGAAAAGACTTCTTTGAATTGAGAAGAAAATTAGTCCATAAAGGGTTAAAGCACCTCTTTAATGTTGATGTTGAATAGGACCTAACATGAAAAAGGCCACCATTTTGGTGGCCTCTTATATTATTATCAAAAAAAATCAAATTACATTGACCACATTTTGATGTTATCATTATTCATTTTGATGTAATCATCATTTCCAGCTTTAGTAGCTAATTCTAATGAAGTCTGAGCAGCTGCGATAGCTTCTTTAGTTTTACCCATTTTTGCTAATAATTCAGACATTCTCTTCATTTGCCAGAATTTCTTGTCTGGACCTTCAGTCGCTATAGTCATCCATTCCAGTGCTTTATCAAGATCTTTACCAGCAGTAAAGTAGTAAGATGCAGCGTTATAGTAGTCACCTGAAGATGGTCCAGCCATTACTTTTTCGATATTCGCCATTACAGCTTTGTCAGAATTAGTAGAGATTGAAACGGGTACAGCAGTGTTAGCCCATTTGATATTCATAGTAGCTCCGTCAGATTTTATATCATCGATTGAGATCGTGAATGATTCTGCCACGTCAGCACTTTTCTTTGGTGTTACACTAACAGCTAATGCAGGCGTAGCTTCTGTATATGAACTCCAACTGCTTTTTTCGAATGTGTAGAAGTGAACTGCCCAAGTGGTAGCACTTGGCAAAGTTAAAACACCATACTTACCTGCCGCTAATTCTTTTCCTTCGATCATTACATCACTAGAGAAAGTTACTTGAGTTACAGAATTAGCTCCTGTTCTCCAGATTTTACCGTTTGGTACCAATGCATCATCTCCGAAGATTGTTCTTCCTTTTGCACTAGGTCTTGAGTACTCAACTGTTACATCTGTAAGTCCAACAGTCTGCATGATAGTTGCTGATGGTGAAGGTGCAGGAGTTTTGATCTGAGCTTGTACTGATACTGCAAGTGCAACAAAGCATAATACTGCGAATAAATTTTTCATAATTGAATTGAAATTAAATGTTTAATTAATTTGATTATAGTAGATCCTTGGATCCATTTTGAAACCACAAAAATGCTACAAAAGTTCGTTGGAACAAAGGAAAGAAGTTATTTAACAGAATATTGCATTATACAACCTTAAAACATGTAAGCCACATTGCCTCCAATTTGGCCATTACAGTTGTCACATAATAGGGTCGTGTACTTTAATTCGAACCTTAAATTTGATATTCCTAATCCCGCTCCTAAATTGAAACCTAAATCTGAATTAGAGTTTCCGTTTGATGAGTTTCGGAATAATGTTGGCCCAGCTAATACGTATAATGGATAATCATCTCCAAAATTGATAATATTATAAGTAGCATCAACGTCGAAGCTAAGTTGAGTAACATTATCTATAAAGTAATATGATACTTTAGGTTCTAGGTTAAATGAGTTCAATGATATCTCAGCACGAGCTTGCACACCAAGATTGTTCAAATATGTAGCTCCTAATCCAAAATTTACTTGAGCATTACCAGCAAGAGCAAAAAGACAAACACATAAAATAGTGTAAATTGCATTTTTCATAATTTTAGTTTTTTAATTTACTGATTTCTGATTTATTAATTTCCCTAAATTGTCCAGACCTTACATCTGCAAAAGTTAGTGATTTAATTTTATTCCTTATTAATCTAAGACAAGGAAAACCAACCGCAGCACACATTTTTCTTACTTGTCTGTTTTTTCCCTCCGTAATAGTAATTTCTATCCACTGAGTTGGTATGTTTTTTCGTTTTCGAATTGGTGGATTCCTTTCTTCAACATCAAGTTCTTCTATAATACTTACTTTACTCGGTTTTGTTCTATAGATTCCTGATTTTAATTTGATATCAACTCCGAGCTCTAATTTTCGTTTCGCATCTGCAGTGATTTCGCCTTCAACTTGAACCCAATAAGATTTAGGACTCTTGCTCTTTGGGTCTAATAGTCGTGTTTTTAGCTTATTATCATTCGTAAGTAGCAGTAGTCCTTCACTATCTTTATCTAAGCGACCTACAGGATAAACATCTTTTTCTACATTTACAAAGTCCTGCAAAGTAATATGCTGAGGCAATTCTTTAGAGAACTGACTCAGCACATTGTATGGTTTGTTAAATATGTAATATTTGTATTTCGGCATACTACACGTTGAACCTAAAATGCATAATATCTCCGTCAGCAACCACATATTCTTTTCCTTCTACTCCCATTTTCCCAGCTTCTTTCACTGCCGCTTCTGACCCTAAATCAATATAATCTTGATACTTGATTACTTCTGCTCGGATAAATCCCTTTTCAAAGTCTGTGTGGATTACTCCAGCAGCTTGAGGTGCCTTCCAGCCATCTACGATCGTCCATGCTCTTACTTCTTTTACACCTGCAGTGAAGTAAGTGATAAGGTTTAGTAATTTATAACTTGCTGCAATAACTCTATTTACACCAGGTTCTGTGAGTCCCATTTCTTCAACGAACTCCATTCTTTCTTCTTTGGTTTCTAGTTCTGCAATATCTGCCTCGATTCCAGCTGATATCAAAATGACTTCAGCATCTTCGTCCGCAACTAGTGCTTTGAATTGCTCGGTCATTTCATTACCAGTGATGACACTAGACTCATCGACGTTACAGACATAGAGTATTGGCTTTGCAGTAAGAAGGTACAAGTCCCTGTATACTTCTTCAAAACCTTCTGCAACCTCAAAACTTCTTGCAGGTTTTTCACTTTCTAGGTGTGCTTGTAATGCTTGTGCAAATTCGAGTTTTCTTACTTCCTCTTTATCACCCCCTTTTGCACCTTTTTTGAACTTATCGATCCGCTTGTCCATTGTATCTAGATCTTTTAAGATAAGCTCTAGATCAATGATACCTTTATCCCTTATTGGATCAACACTACCATCAACGTGGATTATGTTATCATCTACGAAACACCTTACCACATGTAATATCGCATCTACTTCTCTAATATTAGCTAAGAATTGATTACCCAATCCTTCACCCTTACTCGCACCTTTGATTAATCCTGCAATATCAAGAATCTCTACAGTCGTAGGTTGTACTTTCTCAGGGTTTACGATCGCTGATAATGCATCTAATCTTGCATCTGGTACAGTTATGATTCCTAAGTTAGGATCCTTTGTTGCGAAAGGATAGTTAGCTGCCAATGCCTTAGCTGATGTAAGTGCATTAAATAGGGTAGACTTGCCTACATTTGGAAGTCCTACGATACCACATTGAAGTGCCATATATTGATGTGTTTTTTGTATTAAATTCTATAGTTTTTTCAAAAACCGATGCAAAGGTAATAAGAATTATGAAATAGACATCTATCAACCTAGCCAAAGCATCACCCAGATGAAACCGAGCCAGGTCCACTACCCATATCCCCTTTCGGAGGGGGGTAAAGCGTTTTTAAAAGAACGCTCACTTGTCCCTGTTCCTCGCAAAAGAGCCAATGAAAGGGCGTGGAAATCAACATCTAAACCCAATCCCAATCCAGGTCAGTAACCTACCCAAACGGAATTCTCCAAACAAAGAACAACGTCCTCCTCTTTACTTCTCCTTCAGAGGAGAACATAAGTGACATGCCTATGGCAAACAAAAAAAACGACTATTTGTAAATATGAAAATACTACAGTAGCATCTTTCCCTTTAAATGGAAAGAACGAGATTGGGCTGAAAATGTGATGGAGATGCTTTTTAGGTAAAAACAAAACTGAAGATCAGTTACACATTCTGATTGGTCTGGGTTATAAAACGACCTGAGAGCATGCAAGTGTCACACTCCTTGGAGCTATACAGATACTATTGCTAAGATTCAATCTAATTTCAGCCCATTATACATTAAGTTTTATTACATCTATTGCGTACCTTTGCAGCCGTTTAGAAAAAGGGGGCTTATTTTGTCGACGATCTAGTGTTTGAAACTTAGTATAATTACTTCTTGTTCTAATTATTTACAATTGATTATAAAAAAGAATAAGATGAAATATAATGAACCAAATGGTTTGAATGATGTAGCGAAATTCCATGATACGTTCAGTCTGCCAGTGTTAGATACTCCTGTAATTCCTGATGAAAAGAGATGTGAGCTTAGAGTTTCATTGTTACAAGAAGAACTAAACGAATTGAAAGAAGCTATCGCAACAAATGACTTAGTTGAGGTGGCGGATGCGCTTTGCGATATCCAATATGTATTAAGTGGAGCTATTTTAGAATTTGGTTTAGCCGATAAGTTCAAAATACTGTTTGATGAAGTACAGCGGTCTAACATGAGTAAAACATGTAAAACAATGGCTGAGGCGGAAGCTACTCAAAAGCATTACTTGGACACAAAAGGTACAGAATCATTCATAGAGCCTAAAGATGGAGAATTTCTTGTGTATAGAACATCTGATAAAAAGGTGCTTAAATCCGTGGAATACTCTCCGGCTGATATTGTTGGGTTACTTGCTAAAGGCTAATCAAAAGTAATTCATTTACAAAATAAGATTGGGGGATTAGATTTCTTCCTATTAATTCTAAAATTATCCTTAATTGAATTAGGGATCATATTATAATACATGTACTACGTAAGAGATATATCACTACAATTTGCAGATCGGATATTGATGGATAACATCAGTTTCATGATCGGAAAGAAAGAAAGAATAGGACTCATTGGTCGGAATGGGGCGGGTAAATCTACCTTGCTCAAAATCATAGCGGACATTATAAGACCTGATACTGGGAAGGTAGAATTGCCATCTTACACTACCATCGGTTACCTTAAACAAGAGTTCGAGTTGGATGAAAATATGACTGTCATAGAGGAAACAATGAGCTGTTTCGAAGAGGCAAACGAACTGAATGCTGAGTTGGATAAGATCAATGATGAAATTGGGAAACGAGAAGATTACGAGAGCAAGGAATATGGTCAATTAATCGAACGTATCTCTGACATCTCTGCTCATATGGAGCATTTTGATCTTACTACTTTGGAAGCCAATGCTGTAAAAGTATTGAAAGGTCTTGGATTTCAAGATTTCGAATTTACAAAGAAAGTGAGCGAGCTAAGTGGAGGTTGGAAGATGAGAATCGAGCTTACGAAATTGCTACTAAGGCAGCCAGATCTTCTTCTTCTGGATGAGCCTACCAATCACCTTGATATAGAGTCGATTATATGGTTAGAGAATTACTTGATTAACTATTCTGGTATTGTGATTTTAATATCTCACGATACTACTTTTTTGAATAACGTAACCAACAGAATCTTAGAGATTGAGTTGGGTAGAATGAATGAATTCAAAGGAACTTACAAGAAGTATATAGTTGAGAAAGCAGCGATGAGAGAAATCCAAGTCAATGCATTCGAAAATCAACAAAAAGCTTTGGCTCAAAAGGAAAAAACCATCAATAGGTTTATGGCTAAGGCCACTAAAACAAAGATGGCTCAATCTATGAAAAAGCAATTGGACAAGGTCGAACGAATCGAAATCGTTGATGAAGCGACCGATAATATGGCGATCCGATTTGCAGAAGTACCAAGAGGAGGAAGGGAAATAATGGTCGGTAAGAATATCTCAAAATCATACGGCTCTAAACATGTGCTCGAAAATGTATCCATCGATATAGAACGTGGAGATAGAGTTGCTTTCATAGGTCAAAACGGGCAAGGAAAGACAACCTTAGCTAAGATCTTGATCGGTAATATTAATGCTTCATCAGGAGAAGTGATTCCTGGACACAATCTTCAGATCTCATACTATGCTCAGAATCAGTCAGAGCTTATTGATAGTAAAATGACTGTATTACAAGTCATGGAAGAAAAGGCACCAAAGGAATTAAGGTCAAGAGCGAGGTCTATACTCGGTAGTTTTATGTTTAGTGGGGAAGATGTAGATAAGAAGGTATCTGTACTATCTGGGGGAGAGCGAGCACGATTAGCTATGGCCAGCTTGGTCATGCATCCTTGTAACGTGTTACTACTGGATGAGCCGACAAATCACCTTGATATCCAAAGTAAAGAGATTCTTAAAAACGCGCTTAAAGAGTATACAGGAACTTTGATTGTAGTTTCTCACGATAGGGACTTTTTAGAAGGATTGACAGATAAGGTAATAGAATTCAAAGATAAGAAGCTGAACGAGTACCTCGGAGATATTGAATACTACTTGAAAAAGAGAAAATTGGATGATATGCGTCAAGTAGAGATGCAAAAATCAGAGCTTAAGAAAAAGAACGAATTAAATATACCAAAGCAAGAGGTTAAATCCGCCGTCCCAAAATTATCAAGAGATGAAGAAAAGTCTATAAAGAGAAAAGTCCAATATTTAGAAAGGGATATGGAGAAGCTAGAAACCGATAGTAAAGTGATAGAGGATAAGATGGCTGATCCTTCATTCTATAAAGATCCGACATTCAATGAACAGAATGATAAATATCAGGAAATGCAAAACGAACTGGGAGAAAAGATGGAAGAATGGGAAGTATGGGTAGAAAAGTTGGGATGATAACAGTGAGATAATAATCCATGCTTTATAGATTTTTACGGTAGTTTAGGGAAATCGAAGGAGATAATGTTCTAACGAATCAACTGACTATTGCAGATAATGGATGTCCAAATGCTTTCGTTGGACATTGATAGAAAAAATGATTTACTCTACATTGGACAGCAAGGTACTGACCCAGGACTTAAGATAGTTGACCTTAAAACAGAAAGTAATATACTTGTAGTTTCAGATTTGCTTTTTCCAGATGAGATTGCTTTGGTGAATTCTTTATTTGTGGCTAGAAATGGAAGTGTTTGGGTAGGAGCAAGATTCAGCGAGAACATTGTTGAAGTTCAGCCTGATATTATGTCAAGTATAAATTCAGAATTAACAAAAGTAAGTGTTTATCCAAATCCAACATCAAAATATATATCAGTTGAGAATTTAGGAGGTACAGATATCTCTCTTGATATATACTCGGTTACTGGAGTGAAGATTGATAAAGTAATCACGTCATCTGGTGTTACTAATATCGATATTTCTGAATACAAAAGCGGACTATATCTTATAGGGAATAATGAAATAGGATTCGAAAAAATTGAAGTATTAAAATATTAGAAAATATTAATACAGCTCCTATTAGAGAATTCATTTTGATGTATCTAGAGTTTAATTTAGAGTATCCCACATAATAAAGGTAGATTCGTTTTTTAGTTAATCAACCAACTTTTGACTATATGCCCTTTCGTTTACTACTTTCAGCAGTAATGCTCTGTCTATTTTCGTCGTTTATTTTTTCTCAAAGTTATACTGATGTCTCCTTAAGTTCAGGAGTCGGATTTGAACATCAAGGTCATCATGATACTATTGACATGGGTGTAGGTACGGGTGCTGCCTGGTTTGACTATGACAATGACGGATGGCAAGATCTTTATATTACGAATCGAATAGGTGCAAACAAATTATTCAGAAATCTGGGTAATGGTACTTTTACGGATGTTGCTGTATCATTAGGTGTTGCAGATAATGTTAACGATGGCGCAGGTGTAGTAGTTGGAGATGTTAACAATGACGGCTATATTGACCTCTATTTAGCCAACAGTGATAATAATGTACTTTACAAAAATAATGGTGACAATTCTTTTACTGATATTACAATTACAGCTGGCCTAGATATAATGGGACCTAATAGGTCCACCTCTGCAACGTTTGGAGATTATAATAATGATGGCTTTTTAGATTTATATGTTGCTCACCATATGGGAATTATGTCGACAGGAATAGGATCTACTAAAGATTATTTCTTTATAAATAATGGAGATGAAACATTTACTGATGTATCTCATTCTTTATTGGACACTACATTTTTAGTAAATCCAGGATTTATAGGAGGATGGTCAGATATTGATGGAGATAATGACCAAGATTTGATTGTGATCAATGACTGCCCTCTCGGACCTGGCACATTGTACGGAACATTAATATTTGAAAACGAAGGTGGTACTCATCCGGTCAATGATTGGTCTCTTCCAGAGTCTTCTCCTACATTGATTGGAGATGATTGTGCGCATGGTATGGGACTCGCAATTGGAGACCCTGATAGAGATGGTGATTTTGATATTCTTTATAGTAATGTTGGATATTTGAAATATTTCATCAATGAAAATGGTGTTTTTACAGAAAATGATACTGCTGGATTTGATATTCAGGAAGATGGTGATTTTTCTTGGGGCTGTAGTTTTTTGGATTACGATAATGATGGATGGCAAGATGTATCTGTCGCAATTGGAGCACTACCTTTAGTGGGTGAGTATCCTAATCAAGAGAGTCAATTTTTCAAAAACAATGGGGATGGTACTTTCTCTGATATTGCACCTACGTTAGGTCTTGATGATGATGCCAGAACGAGGACTATCGTCCATGCTGATTATGATAAAGACGGAGACTTAGATTTGCTCATGATTAATTATGATGATGAAGTCCTGTTATTCAGAAATGATGATGTGAATACCAATAATTATCTAAGAATCGCGCTAGAATCAAATTTAAGTGCGCCAAACGGGATTGGGTCAAAGATTGAAATTAATACCAATGATGGAGTAACCCAGTATTTTGAAATGAGAGCAGGTTCTGATTTGGGAGGATGTAACGAATTATTCGCTCATTGTGGTCTAGGAACTGCAACTGGAGTTAATTACATCAAAGTGAAATGGTTATCAGGTGCTGAAAGTACTGTCAATAATCCTTCTATTAATTCAGTGGTTACGGTTACTGAGTCTGTATCTCCATATATACATGTTAGAAAATCTGCAATAGGAAATAACAATGGCAATAATTGGGCTGATGCATATAATGAATTGACAGATGCCTTGTCTGTAGCGGTAGCCGGAGATACCATTTTGGTTACAGAAGGTACATATTATCCGACTACAGATGATAATGAAGATATATCATTTTTAATAAATGCTGACATTACTATTATAGGGGGTTATCCTCATTGTGGAGGGCTTCTAACCCATAGAGACCCTTTACAACTTAAAACTATACTATCAGGAGATGTTGGTAGCCAAAATAGCAATAGTAACCAAAGTCATAATTTAATAAAAGTAGCTTCGACCGTGATGGATGCTAATCTAGTTGGGTTTGAAATGAAATTTGCGAATGCAGATGGTGCTTCAGCCTCACAACAACAGGGTGCTGGGATCTTGTCTGAAGGTAGGATTAGACTGCAAGATGTGGATTTTAGATCTAATACCTCATTGTTGCCTGGTTCTGATATATGCACTACTGGAGCAAATGCTGAAGTTACATTGGATCATTGCTACATTAAAGAAGAAAATTCTGTGCCTGCGGTCTCTATCTTACAAGGATCTAAGATTATAGTAAAGAATAATTGTGTTATAGACAAAGGTGAATAATACAAAATAGTAGTTTTTATTTCTATTAGATAGTTCATATTGTAGAATCTCCCGTCAATTTTTTAGATGTTTGCATCTTAATAATAAATCAATCGTTGATTAAGTTATTACTACCATGTAAATCAAAATGAAATCTATTTATTGAAGGCTAAAAAATACATTTGGATCATCTTAGGCCTCGTAGCACTTTTGCTCAATTGGCTTTTTGGATTATTCCCATCATTCTATGAAGTATTCTATTTCAGGGGAATATTTCAAGTTATAAGATCTGTATATGACTATACCCTAGGTTGGATTCCTATTCCTATGGTTTATTTTCTTTTTTTTATTGTGGTTCAGATTATATATCAATTTTTGAAATTCAAAGGATTCAAATCTGCTGAAGGACCATTTGCTAAGTTATGGAGTTTGATATTTCCGATTCTTTCATTGGCTGGAGCAGTAATCTTTTTTTTCTACTTTTTATGGGGTTTCAACTATCAACAACAAAACCTAAGCGAGCAACTTGATTTACCAAAAGTGACAGCGGATACCACTGAATTATATAATGAAGCTGTCTTTTTTCTTGACAAGTTGGAAGAATTACGAACTGAAATCAGTCATGATACTTTACCATTATCGTTTGATCAACTTCCCATGGGACTAGAATTAGAAATACGCCAAAATTTGGAAAATATCCTTTCTAATTGGGATATACCAACGGGAGGTAGAGTGAGAGTTCGTGAGTTATTTCCAAAAGGTATTTTACTTAGGATATCTACAGCAGGTGTATACATTCCATTTGTATTTGAAGGTCATATTGATGCAGGATTGCACCCAATACAATATCCATTTACGATGGCACATGAAATGAGTCATGGATACGGATTGGCGGACGAAGGCACTTGTAATTTTACAGGATTTGTAGCTTGTATGATTTCTGACAATCCATTTGTGCAGTATTCTGCCTCGATGAGTCTTTGGAGATACATGGCTAACAATCTTAGAAAAGGTTCACCAAAGCTATATAAGAAATTAATGAGACTTATCAGTCCAAATGTAAGAACAGATCTGATAGCTGTCATGGATGAGATGGACAAGTATCCAGACATCTTGCCCAAAGTGCGAAATGCTGTTTATGACACCTATCTAAAATCGCATGGTGTGGCTGGTGGATTATCAAATTATAGTAAGGTGGTAGAAATGAGTATGGCTTGGAAAAAAAGTGGGAGAGATATGGACCTAGTAGGTAAAATATACGGTAAATGATATTTTATCATTTTGTCAAGAATATTCTATACAAGCCAAAACTATAATATGGTGATAAGTTAAACTCGAGCACGAACATTAATGTTTTGCAGAGCAAAGATGTTGACTCATGGTTGATAATTTAGTGGATTGACAACTACTTTACGATGATCATTTTGGTTTCCACTCCTTTTTCACCAATATTGATCTTCAACGTATATATTCCAGAATTAAAGCCAGTCGTACTAATCATTCTGTTACCACTAGCAAGCTTACCATATTGTATAGACTAAGTTCAAATTCATCTTGACATTCAGCTCCAGTGGTATCTATCCATTCGCAAATTTCATTAACAGAATAATTCATACCTGGGTCAGGATTTGTATCACATAATCTATCGCCTTTTATATTACATTCACTGCCATCAGGGTTTTCGGGACTTGTACCACAATTATGAAAAGTATGAAACAAATTTAATACATGACCAATTTCATGAGAAATTGCATTTGAGGCAGCTAAAGGGATACCGTTTGGTGACACTCCTGACACATAAACAGCAGACCCGCCACCAATAAATCCAAATGATAATGCTTTAAATTCAGCATTATCAGGTAAAAGAAGAATATCTATTCCATCTTCATGGAATTCATCTTTCACATTATTCCCGTTTAGTAATAACATGTTATTTGCCCAATCATCATTATAATGTTCGATTACATTACAGTCCCATTCAAAATATATATTATGTTGATTATATAGATTGTTAATAATTTCAAATGAATTATTAACAACAACCTCTGATTGTCTGTCGCCATTATCAGCTATGGCTACATGAAAGTAAACTTTCAATCGATACATTTGATCGTTTTGAGAATTACCTGTACAGGTAAATGGAAAACTACTGCTATGGTCTGTTTGGCAATAGCCTTGAGCACTTAAGTGTATAAAGTTTATTGGTAATAATAAAAATGACAAACGTAATTCGTTTCATAACTTGTAATTAGAAGGTGATTTAAAATTTATAAATTTACTCTAATCTATATTTGAATTTCATTTAATTGAGCGTAAAAAGCTTAATTAAATGAAATTAGGAAAAAAAGTAGGTTTATTCTCTGTCTCTTATACACATCTCCGAGCCCACGAGACAGGCAGAAATCTCG
>CAJXUU010000158.1 GCA_913061325.1 uncultured Saprospirales bacterium
TTAATAAACAGGGTTCATGCATTCATTTGTATGGACCCTTTTTTATTGGACTATAGATAGTACTCAATATTGGACTATATATAGTTAATACTGAATTGAACCCCAATCCGTAAATGGTATTAATCGGTTAGGGGTTGAATATATCACACCATTAATTGGTATGCTCCCTTTTTGTATTTGAAATATAAAAAGCACGTAAATCATAATCCAATCGACTCGTTGACTATGTGTATGGGTGCCATTTTATTCTTGATTTATATTGAGCTTTATTTTTAAAAGAAAAATATAATAGATTGGTTTAGTCGATAACACTCATTGACTTGTTTGTAGAAATACATGATAATTAATAGTCGTATTAGTGTGTTTACCGCGCAAGATGCGAAAGGCTTAATTTCTAACTAAAATTAATTTAAATAGCTATTGAGGCCCATTGTAGATCATAAAGCTTATTCCATATACCATTAAGTCTTCATTAAAGTCAGTTGAGGTTAAATTGCTGTCTGGAAACAATGTTAATTCTATATTATGTACATTGTAGGATTGCCAATTGATTGATACAAAAGGTCGAAAAGAGAAGGCATTTTTGTCTGAAGCAAATTCGAAAATGAGACAAAATCTACTATTTAGGACATTTTGATTTAGCACTTCATTGTCTTTGGTAATGAGATTGGTTTTATTTTTATATTTTAATTGTTGGTACCCTATAGTTGCTCCATAGCCAAAAAATCCGAAATAGTTTTCTAAACCGATGTAAAGACTATTCTGAGAAATTTTCCACTCGTTCTCTTTTAATTCACTAGATATTAGAGATAAATCACTCGCTTTAGATTTGCCTTTGGTAGCGGAAAGTCCAAAATCAAAACCTAAGTTTTTACTAAGTTTATATCTAGCACCAAATTCAATACCATGGTAAAAGTTTATGGGCTTTAATTCTTGGTTTTGAGATGTAAATTTAGAACTGTACCGATTGAAAATATCTGTTGTCTTTTGAAGATTAGCATAATTCCCATTATATCCAACTTTGATATTAAACTGAGCATAAACTGAACATACTGTGCATAATAGCGCACAACATATTAATGTTCTGCGGGATAGAATTGACATTACAAGGTGTTTTGTTTTGTTATAATACTAGGAAAGATACGACAATAGTATATAATTTCCTCATTAGTATTATACAAACGAGTTTGCTTAATGTCATTTAAATTGCAAGAATAGAAAAGTCTACTATAGAAGTTCCTTCATCTTTACAAACGCATTTTCTAAACCATTTGGATTCTTTCCTCCTGCTGTGGCAAAGAATGGCTGGCCTCCACCTCCACCGCCTACTTCTTGGGCGAGTTCTCTGATGATATTGCCAGCATGTAATTCTTTAGATTTTGTCAATGATTCTGAAATAAGTAACATCAATTGTACTTTATCACCATTAACTAGACCGAATAGTATTACTGCTTCACCAAGATCTTTTGCGATATTATGTGCTAGAGTTTTAGCTGTTTTACTATCTATACCTTGAAGCTTTTGAATGACTAGTTTTATTCCGTTTATTTCTAAGGCAGAATTCACAAGATCATCCTTCATATTGCCTGCTTGTGAAGCCATAAGAGTTTCTAGTTCTTTACGAAGAGTTTTGTTCTCATCTTGCATATCCACAACTGATTTGTGAACATCTTTTGTCCCTTTGAATAAGTTTTTGATTCTTCCTAAAGTCCCTATCTTATCATTAACAAAAGCTTCAGCAGTATTTGAGGTTATTGCTTCTATCCTTCTTACTCCAGCGGATACTCCAGTTTCACTAGTAATTTTGAAAAGACCGATATTTCCTGTATGATCTACATGACACCCTCCACAAAGTTCTCTTGAGAATTTTTCATTGAATGTGATCATACGAACAAAATCACCATATTTTTCACCAAATAACATAGTCGCACCTGCATTTTTCGCTTCGTCGATAGAAATGCTTCTGTGTTCTTCAAGCTTAATATTAGCTCTTATCTTTTGATTGACGATAGTTTCTACTTGGGCTACCTCATCGTCTGTCATTCTTTGAAAATGTGAGAAATCAAATCTTAAATATGTATCTTTAACCAACGATCCTTTTTGCTGTACGTGGGATCCGAGAACTTCATTCAAAGCTGCATGCAATAGATGAGTGGCAGTGTGATTGTTTTCGGTAAGTGCTCTTTTATTGGAGTCTATTGTTGCTTCTAGCAATCCTTCCATTTGAGAAGGTAAATTATTGACATAGTGTATAATGAGATTATTTTCTTTTTTAGTGTCGATAACCTTTATTGTTTCTTCACCAATTTTCATGTAGCCAGTATCTCCGACTTGACCGCCGCCCTCTGCATAGAATGGAGTCTTGCTCAACACCAATTGATAAATAGGTTTACCTTTCTGACTAAGAGTTCTATGTTTAAGAATTTGGGCATCTATTACATGATGATTATCATATCCCACGAATTCAACATCATTTTCATCTAATATTGTTATCCAATCACCTGTTTCTCTTTTTGCATCAGCCCTAGCTCTATCCTTTTGTTCTGAAAGCGCTTTTTCGAATCCTTTTTCGTCAAGAGTCCATCCTTTTTCTTCAGCAATCAATCGTGTAAGATCAATAGGGAAACCATAAGTATCATATAATTCGAAAGCTTGTCTTCCATCTAGATGATTGTTTTCTACCTCAATAGTTTCTATTCTTTTTAGTCCACCTGCAAGAGTACGAAGGAAAGATTTTTCTTCTTCTAGTATTACTTTACTAACGAACTCGTGTTGTGCTTTAAGCTCTGGAAAGACATTTTCAAATTTTTCAGCCAACATCAATACCATATTGTTTAAAAATGGTTCTTTAATGTTTAATGCTGAATAGTAATACCTTACAGCCCTTCTCAAAATTCTTCTAATAACATATCCTGCTCCTGTATTGCTAGGCAGTACTCCATCTGCAATAGTAAAACTAACTGCTCTAAGATGATCAACTAATACACGCATAGCTATGTCAGACATAGGAGCGTTTTCATATTTGCCTAAATATTTCACTCCTGACTTTTCTTCTATATATGATATGAATGGCGAGAAAACATCTGTGTCATAATTAGAGTATTTACCTTGCATTGCCATGCAAAGTCTCTCAAATCCCATTCCTGTATCAATATGTTTGTCTGGAAGGTCGTGTAAAGACCTATCTGCTTTTCTATTAAATTGAATAAATACTAAATTCCAAATTTCTATGACCATCGGGTCATCCACATTTACTAACGAAGCACCATCTATTTTTGCTCTATCTTCGTCAGGCCTGAGATCAATGTGAAGTTCAGAACAAGGACCACAAGGACCGACATCACCCATTTCCCAAAAATTATCTTCCTTACCGCAGTATAATATGTGATCTTTTGGAAGGTGAGCTTCCCAAATAGTTGCAGCTTCTTCATCTTTGCCAAGTCCTTCATTTTCGTCACCACCGAATATAGTTGCATAGATTCTATCAGGATCTAACCCGTATTCTTTGGTCAATAATTCCCAAGCCCAGTCGATTGCCTCTTTTTTGAAATAGTCACCAAATGACCAATTTCCTAGCATCTCAAACATAGTATGATGATAAGAGTCTCTTCCTACTTCTTCTAAATCGTTATGTTTTCCAGACACTCTAAGACATTTTTGAGTGTCAGCCATTCTTCTTACTTCAGGTGTTTTGTCTCCTAAAAAGTAATCTTTAAACTGGTTCATACCCGCATTGGTAAACATTAATGTCGGATCATCCTTCACTACTAAAGGTGCGGACGGTACTATTTTGTGGTTTTTTGATTCAAAGAAATCAAAGAATTTTTGTCTAATTTGATTAGCATTCATAAAGCAAAAAATATGTTTCGACACTCAAGCGGAATGTCAGTTTAAATAAGGTTAAATAAGTAAGATGTTTACAGTTCATTTAAAATTCAGATGTTCAGGCATTTAAGCATAATGATTAAATAGATATGTGTTTTTTAAATATTTTCGTCAGTAATTTTGCAATTCAAAAATGTTATACTACTTTTGATCACCCATATCCCCCTGAGCATACGTACTCAACTGATGGCTGCAAAAGTAGTTAAAAGGACGAAAATAGAGTGATGAAAAGAGAAAAATACGTATACAACGACAGTACACTGCAATATGAGAAACTTAGGCTTACGCCTGGAGAAAAATTGACGCGTATAATAGGAATTACTATATCATTAATAGTATGTTCTGCTGTAATCTTTGGATTAGCTTATAAGTACTTTCCTACTCCAAAAGAAAAGTCTCTCCAAAGAGAAAATCAACAGATGGTTTTTCATTTCGATAATCTAAAATCAGATTTTGGCTTGATCGCCGAAGACCTTAACCAACTCCAACGAAAAGATGCTGATGTGCATAGAATGATCTTTGGATTAGATCCTATTGATGATGCTGTATGGGATGGTGGTGTAGGTGGACATAACAAATATGCCATGCTCGAAAACTTCGAAGATACTGGCGAAATGATATCAGAATCATTGGAAGATGTAGATAAACTCAAACGTAAAATAGAACTACAAAGAGAGTCTCTGGATATGCTCTTCAAGATGGCTAGTGCAAAAGAGAAAAAATTAGCTTCAATTCCTTCTATCAAACCAGTTGTTGAAGATAAATTGAAGAGAAAGATCAAGCATTTGTCTGGATACGGAATTAGATTTCATCCTGTACATAAGGTGAAAAAATTTCACAAAGGAATTGACTTCACAGCTCCCAAAGGAACTGCTATACAAGCCACAGGAAATGGTACAATCATTAGAGTAGAAAAGAAGAAAAGAGGCTATGGGCTTAATGTAGTTATTGATCATGGATATGGTTATACAACACTTTATGCTCACATGAAGACTATTGATGTGAAAAAAGGCGAGAAAGTATTAAAGGGGCAAAAAATTGGCGAAATTGGAAGTACAGGAACCTCAACTGCTCCACATCTTCATTATGAAGTTAGAATCAACGGAAAGGCTGTTAATCCAATTGACTACTGCCTAGATGGTCTAAGTCCAACTGAATATAAAGAATTGGTATCAAAAGCAAGTGAAGAAAATCAATCATTTGATTAATACTTAAGATAAAACATTGAACTACCCCACTAAAGACCAGCAATTTGATTGTTGGTCTTTTTTGTTGGTGGTAGAATTAGAGGTAGGTTAATTAATGTTGCTGAGTTGAGACATTCCAATTTGACAGGTATTTGACAGACAGTGACTTATAATTATTTTTGCTAGCCTAATTTGGAGTATTATTAATGTTCTATTTAGATTTGTAGAATACTCATCTAATACCTTAGAAATG
Organism: uncultured Saprospirales bacterium; assembly: GCA_913061325.1. Taxonomy (GTDB): domain Bacteria; phylum Bacteroidota; class Bacteroidia; order Chitinophagales; family Saprospiraceae; genus CAJXUU01. The sequence continues at coordinate 5,326 of CAJXUU010000158.1, forward strand.
AAAGTCCTATTTTCACTTATCCTTTCTTGTGCTTCATTGATGGCTTTTAGCCAGATTACAAGCTTAAATTTCTTACTCAACCACAATTGTGAGACTAATCTTTACGAGGTGAAACTAAAAATACTTGAAGGTAGCGCTGCGACAGCAGGGGAGCGTAGTCAATTTAATTCTCAGATATCAATGGTGATACCAACGGGCTTAGATTTTGAAATAATTGAACTGTTTAACCCTCTCAAGAATAATCAAAATTATGAAGGAACTGAAGGTATGAATTGGAGTACATTCACTCCAGTAATAAGTCCTCCTGAACAATCAGAAAGTGACTTTTATTCCATCGCACCGCAACTATCACCGGCCAGTTTTTACAATAACCTGAGTGAAGGAGATGAAGTCCTACTTTTTACTTGTGAGATTGGAGAGGACACAGAATATAACCCTAATATCCGATTTTATGATAATGATAATGATCCTGCTATCCAATCAGCTGGCTCAGATTTTAGAAATGGATTTGCAATAGGATCTCCAAGTCAGTTATATAATACTAATGAATATAAATCATGTCTTTCCAGTAGTGTTAACCAAGAATTGAATCTGAATGTTTATCCAAATCCATTTGTTGATCAATTGGTCATAGAATCAGAATTACCTATTACATCTTTTACAATAAATGATCTAAATGGGATGTTGCATTATTCTAAGTCTAACTTGAATAGTGAGAGGCTTATCATACCTACGAATGATCTAGTAAGTGGAATTTATACGCTTGTATATAATAATGGAAAAGGAAGTAAGGTGGTTAAGCTGCTGAAACTGTAGATGGTTAAACTCAATTTCAATTGGAAATAACTAAGCCTAAAGCTTTAAAGAAAGTTGATTCTATAACGTATAATATTTTATTGTTTTATATCAACGCCTACTACTTTAGTCGACTCACAAATCTAATTTCATTAAATCAGAACTTTACCCTCTTAGCTGCATAATCATATCCTTCTTGCCACCATTGCTTCATTGCGACGGGATCGAAATGAAAAGAATACTCTGTTAATACTCTAGGAGTAAAGAAAAACCTTACATGGATATCATCATTGTAAATAGACTGAAGATGGCCTATAAGAATGTCATCATATACGATCTGATTAAGCATAAAACCCATTGATTGTAAAAGCACATCAAATGCGTTTCTAGTTTTTAGATTTTCTGTAGTTCTATGCCTTGGTTGAAGTACAATTACATCGATATCTTTTGCACCATTTGAGATGGCTTCTTCAATAGGTATGTAGTTTCCAAAACCTCCATCTGCATATTCACAGCCGTTCTTTTCTACTAGACTCATGAATGGAACGAAACATGAGGAAATCCACATCCAATCACAGAAATCTTCATAGCTATAGTCAGAAAGGTGTTTGTATTCTATTGTGTTTTTAGTAAGATTAGAGGCTGTAATTATTACTTTTTTCCCAGATGATTTTACTTTTTTGTAATCATCCACAGTTAAAATCTTACTTATCGTTTTCCTGAGATTAGAAGTGTCACCAAAGGTCTTTTTGCGTTTCAGAAACATCTTTATGATATTCAAGTGGTGCATTGACGATTTTAAGTTCCCGTCTTTGTCTTTTGTGATTTTGAATGGACATACTGAAAATACATCTCGTTGTGTTACATTAGTAAATGCTTCCTTTAGCCGTTCAATATTACCTATAGATAGATGTGGGATAAGTAGACTACCCGTAGAACTGCCCACAAACATATCATAATCTTGCTTTTCTTCATTAATTAGATATTCTGCAACACCTCCAGCAAAAGACCCTTTGCTACCTCCTCCTGAAATCACCAATGCTTTCATCTACAACAATATTTCTTAATATTAACGCGTCAAGAACATATTTCTATTTCTCTCCAACTCTCTGAAGAATGGATCACTTGTGTCTTTTATAAATCGTATTGCTTCTCCTGTACTCTTCATTTCAGGTCCCAATTGTTTGTCTACATTAGGGAATTTATTAAATGAAAATACGGGCACTTTAATCGCAAAACCCTCCAATTGTTTGTCGACGGTAAAGTCTTTAATCTTCTTATTTCCGATCATTACATGTGTTGCAATATTTAAGAATGGTACACCATATGCTTTAGCGATAAACGGTGTAGTTCTTGAAGCTCTTGGATTGGCTTCGATTACATATACCTGCTCGCCTTTAATCGCGAACTGTATATTGATCAACCCTCTGATTTTTAGTGCTTCTGCAAGTTTCAATGTATACTCTTTCATTTTCTCTAATACAGCATCAGAAAGTGAGTATGTAGGCAATGTCGCAGAACTATCTCCTGAGTGAACACCTGCTGGTTCGATATGCTCCATGATTCCCATTATGAGTAATTCATCACCATCATAAATTGCATCTACCTCGGCTTCTTTAGCTCTTTCTAGGAATTGATCCACCAAAACTCTATTGTCTGGCATATGCTTGAATATCTCAAGTACTTGTTTCTCAAGCTCGTCATCATTTATGACGATCTTCATTCTTTGGCCACCAAGTACATATGACGGTCTTACAAGTACTGGATATGATACCTCATTGGCTACTTTAAGTGCCATGTCAGCATCATCCGCAACTCCAAATCGTGGGTAAGGAATTCCTAGTTCTTTCAATAAATCAGAGAATCGTCCTCTGTCCTCGGCAAGGTCCATAGCATCAAAACTACTTCCCATGATTTTAATTCCTTTTTTATGAAGAGTTTCTGCCAACTTCAGTGCTGTCTGTCCACCTAATTGTACTATGACTCCCTCTGGCTTCTCTAGTTCGATAATCTCTTCTAAGTGTTCCCAGTAGATTGGCTCGAAGTATAATTTGTCAGCTGTGTCAAAGTCAGTAGAAACAGTCTCAGGATTACAATTGATCATGATGGACTCATATCCTGCCTCTTTGATGGCCTTGAGTCCATGAACACAACAATAATCAAATTCTATTCCTTGACCGATTCTATTTGGCCCAGATCCTAGCACAATGATTTTCTTCTTGTCAGAAGGTATGCTTTCATTTTCTTTATCAAACGTAGAGTAGAAGTATGGTGTCTGTGCCTCGAATTCAGCTGCACATGTATCTACCATTTTGTAAGTTCTTATGATTCCAAGCTTTTTTCTTTGTTTGGTAACAGCATCTTCTTCGATTCTCATTACCCAAGCGATCTGCGCATCAGAATATCCTACTTCTTTAAGATCTCGGAAAAACTCTACTGGAATATCTTCTGGCACATTAAATTTGTCCAGCTTATCTTCCATTTTGACCAATCTCTTGATCTGATTGATATACCAAGGGTCGATTCTTGTAAGTTTTTGTACTGTTTTAACTGGTACACCTAATCTCAATGCATCTTTTAATCTATAGATTCGATCATCGCTTGCTTGTTCCAACCTTGTTAAGATATCTTCTGTTCTGATCCATTCTTTTTTGTCTGCTCCAAGTCCACTTCGGTTGTTTTCTTGTGATTGACACGCTTTTTGTAAGGCTTCTAAGAAATTACGACCGATTGCCATTACTTCACCGACAGATTTCATTTGTAGTCCCAGTCTCTTATCTGCACCATTGAACTTCTCAAAGTTCCATCTTGGCATTTTTACTATCACATAATCAAGTGTAGGCTCGAAAAAAGCGGACGTTGTACCTGTAATCTGATTTTTAAGTTCATCCAAAGTATAACCTATAGCTAGTTTAGCGGCTATTTTGGCAATAGGATATCCTGTCGCCTTACTGGCCAATGCTGAAGATCTTGAAACACGTGGATTAATCTCAATACAGATTAAATTTTCTGTCTCGGGATCTTGAGCAAATTGGATATTACATCCACCTGCAAAATTTCCCATAGATCTCATGAGCTGTATTGCATCATTACGCATCTTTTGATAAGCCTTATCTGAGAGAGTCATCGCTGGAGCTACAGTAATACTATCTCCCGTATGGATTCCCATCGGATCCAGATTTTCTACCGTACAGATAATGACAACATTGTTATTTTTATCTCTTAGTAGCTCTAGCTCAAATTCTTTCCATCCAAGAACAGCTTTCTCTACCAATACTTCATGTGTAGGAGATGCATCAAGTCCTCTTCTTAGGTAATCATCGAATTCTAATTCATCATAAACCAATCCTCCTCCAAAACCACCTAATGTATAAGATGGTCTAATTACTAATGGAAATCCAATCTTTTGTGCCGCTTCTTTTCCTTCAAGGAAACTATTAGCAATATAAGATGGAGCCACTGATTGACCTAAATTGATCACATGCTCACGAAATGCTTCTCGGTTCTCAGCTAATTCGATAGCTTCGAGATCAACACCAATTAATTTTGTATTGAATTCGTCCCAAAGACCTTGTTTCCCAGCTTCGATAGCAAGGTTCAGTGCAGTCTGCCCGCCCATGGTAGCTAATACGGCATCGATCTTTCTTTCTGTAAGAATCTCTCTAAGACTCTCAACCGTCAAGGGTTTGAGATAAATGTGATCTGCAGTCATCGGATCAGTCATGATCGTTGCAGGATTACTATTGATTAGGCTGACTTCGATACCGTCTTCGACAAGAGACTTTGCAGCCTGTGTTCCAGAATAGTCAAATTCGCAAGCTTGTCCTATGATAATGGGTCCGCTACCTATGATGAGGACGGATTTTATAGATAAATCTCTTGGCATAATGGATGGATTGGATAAAATTTGCGCAAATATAATGCATAAATAATAGATTTATAAAATGATGAGATTAAAGTGTCTTTAAAGCGTAAAAAGAATTGAATAATGTCAAGAACCATCCAATGAAACCCAATATTGTTCTTTAAGATTTAGCAGTTTCTAATGATTTTTCAAGGCTTTCTTTTTTTTATCATTTTTGTTTAACTATTAGTCACTCATATCCGTTATAAGATTGCACAATCGTAAAATATGAAATTCGTACTACCATTTTTATTTATTTTCTTGTTTTGCATTACAATAGATGCACAAGCTGACTGGGAACTTCAACGTGATGAATCGGGTATTAAAGTTTGGACTAAGGACTATCCAGATTCAAAATTTAAGCAATTCAAAACAGAGACTAAGATCAAAGCGTCACTTAAAAATGTGGTTGCGGTTTTCTTGGATATAGAAAACATGGGATTATGGTACGATCGTGTTGAGAAAGTTGTAATGGTAGAAAAGATCTCTGATATGGAGGGTACTTATAAAATAGACTTTGAATTGCCTTGGCCAGTTGCAGATAGAGTAAGTGCCGTGAGGGCGATTTTATCACATGATCCAACTACAAATGTAGTAAGAGTAGATACGAATTATGAGCCAGGGGTTATCACAGATACAAATGTATTATTAGTTACAACCATGTATAGCGAATGGGTGCTCACACCTGTTGAAGGAGATTATGTACAAATTTTTCATAAAGGATATATGGATCCTGGGGGTTCATTACCTTCTTGGATATCAAATAGCGGAGTCAAAGATGGGCCAGTGAAAACCTTAACTGCACTAAAAGGAATATTACCTGAGTATACAAATGTTGATGTTGCTTTTCTTAAGGATTGATTCTAGTTCATAATCGGATTTCCCTATTTTTGGCCTATGTCAATAGCAATCTATACGAAAAACGTTAAGCAATCTCAAAAATGGAAGCAGATTTTAAGATCTAAGCTTCAGAATGAGAAGATTGAAATATATCCAAATATTACTAATTTCGATAGTGTTACTTTTTTAGTTTGCTGGAAACCAGAAGAAAATTTGCTAAGAAAGTTTTCAAATCTTAAGGCTATCCAGTCTTTAGGGGCTGGTGTTGACCATATATTAGATCATCATATTGTCCCTTCTCATATTCAAGTTTCGAAAGTCGTAGATAATAATCTATCTCATGACATGTGGGAGCATGCGATGTCGATTATTTTATCAGATATGAAAAATCTATCAATACATGCAAAAAATCAAGCATCAAAAACTTGGAAATATAAAAAGTATAAAAGAATAAAGGATGTGTCTATAGGTATACTTGGGATGGGGATTATTGGTAAATATGTAGCCATGAAATTTGCAAATACAGGGTTCAAAGTTGGGGGATGGTCAAGATCAAAAAAGGAAATACAAAACGTAGTTAGCTATTCTGAAGACTCAGGAATGAAATCCTTGCTTTTAGATTCGGATTATGTGGTAAATATATTGCCATTAACGAAGGAGACAAAAGGGTTAATAGATCATAACTTTTTTTCGAATATGAAGAAAGGATCTTATTTTATCAATATAGGCAGAGGCCGTCACGTAGTGGATGCAGATCTTTTATCTAATATTGATATTGGTCATCTGAGAGGTGCAGCTTTAGATGTATTTCAAAGTGAGCCACTGCCAAAAGAGAGTCCTTTTTGGAATCATTCTTCAATCATAGTCACTCCCCATATAGCTAGTTTGACCCATATAGATTCTGTCTACCCTCAGGTTATTGAAAATTATTTGAGGTTGATAAAAGGAGAGCGTCTCCTTAACCTCGTAGACCTTACTAAAGGGTATTAATGTTAGAAATATTAATATTCTTATAATCTGTATGAGAAGTGGGAAGATCAGTCAGCTCTAAACTTACTGTTGTAGCATCTACTAAATCTCCATCAATATCATTAGCGGATTTTCCTATCAGTCCAACTAAACTGAATAATATAGTTAATAAGTCAAAAGCAATAAATACAAAACCATAAATAAAAATGAGGCTGCCCGTTACCGGACAGCCCCACTTTACATTATTTTATTATTTATTAGGAAGTTTTAATTAATAACTGACTATGAATTTCTTCACCAATTTGATTAACTACCTTGATTTGGTAAGTTCCATTGGAAAGTGCGCGTAAGTCAATTTTTTCTCCAGGCGTATAAATTTGCTGGATAACTTTTTGACCATTGACATTATATATTGAAATACTTTGAAGTTCATCAGAAACATTTAATTGAATTGCTTCTGTGAAAGGGTTAGGGTATGCATAAATCTTTACCTCATTAGTATTATCTAAACTACTGTGTTTTATATCAGAGAAATCAAAAGCTCCATCCAAATCGACTTGCTTTAGCCTGTAATAGACAAAGGGAGCTCTAATGTTCAAATCAATATTGTCCTCATACTGTCTCTTATACACATCTCCGAGCCCACGAGACAGGCAGAAATCTCGT
>CAJXUU010000159.1 GCA_913061325.1 uncultured Saprospirales bacterium
GCAAACACGTCGGCTAGTATAGAGAATTGCAAATTCTCGGGCTAGCAAACACGTAACCCAGTATAGCGAATGGCACATTCGAGGGCTGGGCTAGCAAACACTCATTTTTTGTTTCGTTTGTTGAGATGTTAATCTCTTTTGAGATTTAATCTCAATAGGCAATGAAAAAAATGAAAGCCAAGCGGCGAGCGGAAGGTTAGTTTGAAAATGATGCACAGTTTTTAGGTAAAATCATTAGAAAATGATGCATGAATTCAGAAGTAAACACAATGAAGGTACTATAAATAAGGGTGTTCAGTATTTCTGAATATCCTTGAATAAATATCAGCATATAAAAACGTACTTTATTAATGCATCATTCCTAAGGCGAGTATTTATAACGATGAAATTAAAGTAATCATCATAAATATATCTGAAAATTCCAGACAGAAATAGAAAAAAATCGTCTCACTCTTCAAACAAGTCTGCCTGACTTATTATAACCCCACCAAAAACAGCTGGAATCACCAAATTAATGATCCACAAACTAAAAGTAGCGGCTACTATTCCTAAAACATTAGAACTAAATACTGACCAAAGAAAAATCGCCATTTCTCCTCTTGCTAAAACTGATAAAGCAGGTGGTAATGGTAGGTTAGACTGTAAAAAGAATAGTGTGCTTACACCCAAGATAGCAGGAACCAATTGGTCGATAACACCAAAAAAGAAAATCAACAATACATACTGACTCAAGTATACAGAATAGCGGATGAATGATAATCCAAGAATATAGAAAAGTGTCCGATTATCTAAAGTAGAAAAAGAAGAAACGCTCCCTTTAATTTGTTTTACCCATTTATATTGGGGTAAATAAGCCAGTAATCCATCTAAAAGATCTATTCTAAAGAAAGCGAGTAATAATGCACAAACGATCAATGTGCTCGCAAAAACGACAGATAAAAATACACCTTGCTGAATCTCCATATAAGTATTGAAAAAGAAAAGTGCCATAACCAAACCGAGTCCAAGGTTGATTATATTTTGACTTAGACTTGATATTAAGTTAGCAAGAATTGCTTTTGGTCTGTTTTTAGTCTGTATGCCGACCAACCGACCACCGTATTCTCCAATTCTGCCAGGAGTCATGATGGCCATACTTACTCCAGATAATACAGAAAATATAGATTTTTTGATTCCAAAAGACTGAAATTTAGAGACTAGCGTATTCCATTTTATGCTTTCTAGAATCCAATTGATTGGCATTAGTACCAAGACAGCAATAAAATAAACCCAACCAAAGGATAGAGAAACAGAATTATGAAACTGATTGGTCAGATCAGAAATATCATGTCGTACAAACAACTGAACATACAATATTACAGCGAGAATCAATAGAATAATTGCTTTTACACAAATCGAAATCAATCTCCTATTTGGCGCTATGATATTTGCTATTTTATCCATTATAGAAGCAAATTTAACCTTTAACTAATCCTTTATTGATAGACTTTACGAGCCCTGGCCCTTGATAGACAAATCCAGAATAGATTTGAACTAAAGATGCACCAGCAGCTATCTTCTCTTTTGCCGATTCAGCACTGTCAATGCCACCTACTCCAACTATTGGAAATGAGCCTCCAGATTTTTTGTGTAAATATGAGATTACTTCTGTTGATCTAGATTTTACAGGAGCGCCACTTAGCCCTCCGTTTCCGATATCTGAAATAATAGCTTGGTCCGTTTTTAGTCCTTCTCGAGATATTGTAGTGTTTGTAGCGATGACTCCGTCAATCTTTGTTTCTGCCACTATGTCTACTATATCATCTAATTGACTACTTGTAAGATCAGGTGCTATTTTTAGCAAAATAGGTTTTTGAACAGGACGAGCATTATTAAGCTCCATTAGTTTTGATAATATTGCTGTCAATGGTCCTTTATCTTGTAAGTCTCTCAGTCCTGGAGTATTGGGAGAACTGACATTAACTACAAAATAATCAACATGGTCAAACAACTTTTCGAAGCAAACCACATAGTCATTTATCGCTTCGTCATTAGGAGTTACTTTGTTTTTTCCAATATTCCCACCTATGATTACATCTTTAGCTTTAAATTTTTTGAGACGCTCCACCATTGCATCCACGCCATCATTATTGAATCCCATTCTATTGATCAGGCCTTCATCTTTTGGAAGACGGAAAAGTCTAGGTTTAGGGTTGCCTTCTTGTGGTAGTGGTGTTACAGTTCCAATTTCTATGAAACCAAAACCAAGATGGCTCATTTCTTTATAAAACTTTCCATCTTTATCAAAGCCTGCGGCTAATCCAACAGGATTCTTAAATGTTAGACCAAATAGCTTTTTCTCCAATCTTGGAGATTGATAATTGTACAGGGTTTTAATGATTGACTTGCCCAAGGGCATCGCCAATGCTATCCGAAATAATGACACAGTTTTATAATGTGCCTTTTCAGGATCCATTGAAAACATTATGGGTTTTAGTATGGATTTGTACATAGAGATTAAAGCGTCTGTTTTGGCTAGTGCCGTTTAAAGAATAGATGCAAATATATAGAAATGGTATTACTTTGTTTTGATTGTATGCTTTTGTATCAAATAGCTTTTATCATTATTTTCAAAAAGCATATCTTCGTACTATCAATGGCAAAAAAGAAACATACACCGCTTCTCAATTACTTCAACCCATCACTGATCGAAGCTGGTTGCGATGAAGCAGGACGCGGTTGTTTAGCTGGGCCTGTCTATGCAGCGGCTGTTATATTGCCACATGACTTCTATCATCCACTGCTTACAGATAGTAAATTGACAACTAAGGCACAGAGAAATTTACTCAGGCCAATTATAGAAAAAGAAGCAATCAGTTGGGCCGTAGGAAGACTAACACCAAAAGAAATTGATAAGTACAATATACTTAATTCATCTTTCAAAGCGATGCATAGAGCGGTCAAGAAATTAGAGACTGTTCCACAGCTCTTATTGATAGATGGGAACAGATTTAATCCTTACAAAGGAATTCCACACGAATGCATTATAAAAGGAGATGGAAAATATACTGCAATTGCAGCAGCTTCAATACTAGCCAAAACACATAGAGATGACTACATGGAAAAGCAACATAAAAAGTATCCATTCTATGGTTGGGAGCGGAATATGGGCTATCCAACTAAAATGCATCGTTCGGCTATAGCGGAACATGGGCCTTGTGATTTACACAGAAAGACATTTAGATTGTTGGCCCCAGATCAAGATAGTAACCTAAATGTTTATGTTCCACCAGGAATGTAGTAGACCTTCTTCTTTTTTATTTATTAAGATTTAAAATACTTTAAAGCATGAAGCTATCCATTTTTATCTTATTCTTATTTACGTTTTTTTTTACGGCTTGCCAAAATAGGCCTCTAGATAAAAAGCTAGAAGTCCCACTAAGTCCATCACTTGTGGAAAACAGATATAATGTCGGAATTCTGATTATGGATGGCGTGTATAATACCGAGTTAACCGCACCAATGGATATATTTCAGCACACAATCTTTAGAAAAGGAATCAAAGCGATGAATGTCTTTTTAGTAGCGGAGGACATGGATATAGTCACTACATTCGAAGGCATGCGGATATTGCCGGATTACAGTTACTTGGATGGGAACCATCCCGATATTGATATACTAGTTGTGCCTAGTGCAGAGCACCACTTGGATACTGATTTGGAAAATGAGGCCCTAATCCAATGGGTCGCTAAAACGGGGGCTAAAGCGGAATTTGTGACATCTCATTGTGATGGAGCTTTTGTACTAGCAAAGGCAGGATTACTAGACAAAGTTGCATCTACAACGTTCCCTTCTGACATTCCAAAATACAAAGAGGTTTTTCCTCATTTAGATGTCAGAGAAGATGTTATGTTCGTACATGATGGGAAGTATATTACATCTGCAGGTGGAGCAAGATCATTTGATGGTGCTCTATATTTATGTGAGCATTTATATGGAAAAGAAATAGCACAGAGCCTAGCTGGAGGTTTAGTGATTGACTGGCAACTTGAGCAGGTTAGGCATGAGGTGATCGTACAGTAATCAAAGGTCCAGATATTAAAAAAAAGCCGACTCAAAAATTGAATCGGCTTTCACTTGTTGTTATTAATCTATATGTTTTGGATTAAGGCGTCCCCAATTTCTTAGCCTTATTATCTCTCTGCATTTTATTGTCTCTAGTTCTTTTTTTGTTGTTCTTGAACATATCGAATCTATCCGCTTTTGATTTTGGTGGAAAGTGATTATTCGAAGTATCTACATCTGCTGTCTCTAAGAATGGATCAAGTGTTATTCTTTTTACTGCTTTTTCACTTGGGAAAACCTTAGTGACAGTTTCGGAATCCATTTTCCATATCTCAGCTGGTATTCTTTCAACGTGCGTAGTACCATCAGTATATTCAAATTCTAAGATGACTGGCATGGCTAATCCACCTATCTTTTGGAATTCAATCTCATAGTAGTTTAATCCACTATCAAGAAGTGCTTTATCTTCTTCAGAAAGTTTATCAGCATACTCATTATATTCTTGGATATCAAGTTCATTTGGAACTGCAGCATCATAAGTAGTGTAGAAATCATTCAATGTAGGATCTTTCTCATTGTATGTTTCTTTGATTTCTTTTTCATTTCTGATTGAAGAGATATTTTTTTGCGCAGACTTGCGTTCTTCCAAAGCTATTTCCATTCTCTTTGTAGGATCTTCAGGATCTAATTTGAAATGTTTTACACTATTCATTGCAAGATCACAGTGATCATTAGTATAAAACCATCCTCTCCAGAACCAATCAAGATCAACTCCTGATGCATCTTCCATCGTACGGAAGAAATCAGCTGGTGTAGGAGTTTTAAATGCCCATCTTCTAGCATATTCTTTGAATGCATGATCAAATAGGTCACGACCCATGATTGTCTCTCTCAGGATATTCAACCCTGTAGCTGGTTTACCATAAGCATTATTACCAAACTGGAATATTGATTCTGAGTTGGTCATGATTGGTGAGATTTTATCTTTGTCTCCTCCCATATACCCTGTAATATTTTGTGCTGGTCCTCTTCTTGATGGATAGTTTCTTTCGAATTCTTGTTCAGTTAAATATTGCATGAATGTATTTAGGCCTTCATCCATCCAAGTCCACTGACGTTCATCAGAATTGATGATCATTGGGAACCAGTTATGTCCTACTTCATGGATGATTACACCGATGTGGCCATACTTTGTTCTTTTGCTGTAAGTGCCGTCATCTTCGCATCTACCATAGTTGAAACAGATCATAGGATACTCCATACCCATGCTACCATCAATAGACCAAGCTACTGGATAAGGATAGTCGATTGTAAATTTCGAATATGTTCTTAAGGTTTGAGCAATTGCTTTAGTTGAGTATTTTTTCCAGAGGCAATCTCCTTCTTTAACCCACATACTCATAGCCATGACATCTTTTCCATTAGGCAATTTTACATTAAGTGCATCCCAGATAAATCTTCTTGATGTTGCAAAAGCAAAATCTCTTACGTTCTCTGCTTTAAATTTCCAAGTCTTTTTTGACTTAGATTTTCCTTTTATTCTTTCGTCAGCTTCCTCTTTTGTTGCGATCGTTACTGGTTGGTCATAAGTCTTTCTAGCAGAATTCATTCTGTTTTTTTGCTCACTTGTTAATACTGAGCTTTCATTTTGTAATGTTCCAGTTGAAGAGACTAAGTGGTCACTAGGAACTGTAATTTCTACTTCATAGTCTCCAAACTCTAGAGTAAACTCACCTCTGCCAAGGAACTGTTTGTTCTGCCATCCATATACATCATAGTACTTGCACATACGTGGAAAGAATTGAGCAATTACATATACATTATTACCATCTTCAGCAAACGGTTCATATCCAGATCTTCCTCTGTCTTCTCTTGTGTTGTTAATGTTGTACCACCATTTGATATTGAAACTGGTCTTTTCTCCTGCTTTAAGTGGTTTTGGTAAATCAATCCGCATCATTGTTTTATTGATCGTAAATGACAAAGCTTGATTTGAAGAATTTGTCACAGATTCAACTTTAAATCCACCATCGAAGTCATTCTTCATTCTTTTTAGTCCTCTTAGAGAAGGCCTTTCAGAAACGGAACTGCCTCTCAACTTAGGAGAATCACTTTCTTGGGCTCTTACATTCTGGTCCAATTGAAGCCATAGGTATTGTAGTTCATCTGGAGAGTTATTCTTATATGTGATATTTGATGTCCCAAGTAATTTGGCATTCTCATCATCTATCTCGATCTTCATTTTGTAATCTGCCTTCTGTTGCCAGTATTCTGCTCCAGGTGCTCCCGATGCTGTTCTGTAGCTGTTTGGCGTTGGTAAATCTTGACCTAGTTGTCTGAAACTGTTTTGATTTGTATTTTCTTGAGCTCCCAGTGTGAGGGCTATAAATGAAAATACCATTAGTAGTAACTTCTTCATATTTATTAATAGATAGTTTTTTATAAATAGTTTGTTGACCTAGCACCTTGCCAGTTTAAGAATGATACATTAATAAAGTACGTTTTTATGTTCTGATATTTATTCATTCTCCAAGGCAAAAAACGTAGGCGATGCATCGCATAGGCGAGGCTTTTTAACGCAGAAGAAGGGAAAAATATCAAGCAGAAGAATGTAACTTTATTATTGTTTCATTCCTTAAGTTTTCAAAAGTATGAAATCCTTTATTGTTTTAAGTATTCTTCATGACTATAACGATAATATAACACCTTATATATACTAAATGATCGCTCAGGTGGACGAATGGCAAGTAACAGATTGTTTATTTTTGCATTAAATCTATAATTTCTTCCTTTTGTCGATGATTTCGACTCATTCATATAGTACTATGCATAAATATGGTACTATGTATTGCATAGTACTATATAATTTCTTATGTTTGTATTATCAATCGAGAAAGATATATGATATTAATGAAGCGAGATGAAAATTACTTCATAATTAAATAAAAATCAAATTCGGGATGGGCAAGAAATATTTACTTACATTTTCATTAGCTGCAATTAGCTGTTTGGCTACCAAATCACTCCAAAGTGTATTGGAAGTTGTTCATACTGAACAACAAGTCGAAGTAGTAGATAATGAAAGAATGGATAAAGGGCCTCAAGCGGGATTAATCTTGGAATCGACTTTGAAAGTTTATTGATATATCATCAATAGAAGAAGAAATATTGTCTAGTAAATACAGAACCAGTCTTTATTTGATAATTATTAAATAATCATTATGAAAGTAGAGAATACCAGAGCCCAGATGAGAAAGGGGATCCTTGAGTTATGTGTTCTATCTATCATATCTGACGAAGAAGCATATCCGTCAGATATAATAGCAAAGCTAAAAGCATCGAAACTGATCGTAGTAGAAGGTACGCTGTATCCTCTTCTTAGTCGGCTCAAAAATGCAAAGTTGCTACACTATACTTGGAAAGAATCAAAATCTGGACCACCGAGAAAATATTACCATATCACGGAAGAAGGAACAGCTTTTCTAGAAGAATTATTAGACACTTGGAAGGAATTGAACCACGCTGTCAATCAGTCAACATTAAAACTAACATCAAATGAATAACATCACTACTGTAAACTTGGGTGGCTATCCATTTACCATAGATGAAAATGCTCACGAAGCATTGGAATTATATCTTGAAACAATAGAGGCACACTTTTCTGATTCAGAAGGTTGTGATGAGATTTTGGATGATATAGAAGCACGTATTGCAGAATTGTTTTCGGACTTTTTGCAAGGTAAATCAATCGTCACATTGAAAGAATACGATGCCATGGTCAAAGTCATGGGAAGGCCTGAAGATTTTGGGGCGGAGGCTATGGATGAGGATGAGATGGAAATTCCAAAAGCATCTAATAAAAAGAATAGAAAAGGGAAATACAGCCATATAAAAACAGGAAAGCGTCTTTTCAGAGATCCAGATGAAAAAGTAATCGGAGGGGTTTGTTCTGGAGTAGCTGCCTACTTTGGCATAGCAGACCCACTTTGGATAAGATTAGGTTTCATTGCTTTAGTATTCATAGGAGGTATCTCAGTATTGTTATACCCGATATTATGGGCGATAGTACCGCCAGCTAAAACTGCTGGAGATAAATTAAAAATGAAAGGCGAACCTGCTACGGTAAGTAATATAGCCAAAACGGTAGAAGAAGAACTTACTGAATTATCTCATAAGATTACTGAAATAAGTAAGGATTTGGGCTCAAAAAAAAAAGTTAAGGCAGATTCCTTTCTTTCGCCGAAACGTGCAATCTCAGGGCTATTTGCCATAATAGGTAAGGGTGTACTCGGAGTGTTGAGTTTAGTAAAAGCTATAGTGAAGCCAATATTCTCAGTATCACTAGGACTAATGTTGTTGGTACTTGGAGTATTATGGGGAGCATGGATTATTAGTTTCTTGAGTTCATTTTCATTCTTAAGTTATATCGGACCATCGTCATGGATCATGTCCTTTTTGGGTCGGATATCTCTGTTCTTTACCGTTGGTATCCCTATTTTGGGATTGATGTTATGGATCACAAAATGGTTCTCTACATATAGAATACCTAAGAAATGGAGAACGAATATGAGATTAGGATGGGTTGCCTCATTCGCGTTGACAATAGCTGCTGGGGTTATGACGGGATTAAGTTTTACTCACTCAGCTGAGATAGATCAACTTGCATCGTATAATATCGATAATGACGTGATCAATATTGCAGAATTACAGCGACCAGAAAAGATAACTACTGGGTTTCTTAGATTAGCAGGACTGTCTCAACATACTGAAGGAGGAATTGTATTTGACGATGTACATTACGACATAGTAAAGGGAACGGAAGATGAAGTAGTAATATCCACTAAAATAACTTCTCAAGGACAATCCTATGATGATGCTCAATCACTTGCTGAGAAGGTCATCGCTCAGTATGAGGTAGAAGGAGATAAAATTTTACTTCCTAGAAATTTCGAAATTAGAAAAGGAGATAAATTTAGAGGCCAGTCTGTTCACTACACCATTCATATTCCAGAAGGTAAGACTATCAATTTCGAGGAATCATTAGCATTGTACTTGGATCATAGAGGCTTCAATGGAGAGTATGGACCTAGAAATTTCGAAGACTTTAATTGGACCATGACTTCGGAAGGTTTAGTGTCTAATGATTGGGAAAATAAATACAGAGCTACTAGAAAGATTGATACTGAGACACTAGCGAACCTCAATATTGATGGTGCTATGGAGACTACTATTACTTATGGCAAGAAGCTAGAAGTTCTTCTAAAAGGGCATAAGATTGATATTGATAAAGTAGAAGAAATAGTCACGGCCGATGCGACAAGTTTGAAATATGATAGACGTAGAAGAGATGTTAAATTGGAAATTGTAACTCCAAGTTTGGAAACGCTTCATGCTAAAAATCTTTCTTCTCTAAAGATCGAAGGATTCAAGCAAGATGCCATGGAGATAAATTATAGTGGAAAACATGGTAGGTCATTTGAGCTTGATGCATATCTCGATGTCAATAACCTTACATGCAATATCGGTGGCTACAACCAAATAAACCTAATAGGTTCTGGTGAAAAACTGACAATGAACATTTTGGATGGCGCGACTGTAAATGCAGAACAATATAAGGTTAAATCAGTAAAAGTAACAGGTAGTATTAATAGACGAAGTTCATTCTATGCTTCAGAGTCATTTGATTGCCCAGAGCATGAAAAGCACAATATTAAGTTGTTTGGCAACCCAGAATTGTTAGCAGTGAATGAAAAGGTGAACGAATAAAGTGAATTAGAGAAAACAAGATATAGACGATTATAGATTGGTTCTGGGGATGGAAAATTCCCCATATTGCTTCAGATGTGACAAGATTTAGTTCTTGTTACATCTTTTTTAATATTAAGGATTAGGTTAAAAACAAAAAGTCCCCTAGATAAACGATTAGTTTATTCTGAGGGACTTTATTTTCTTTACTCTAAGTAAGGTTCTTAAGTATATGTATGATTTAAAGTAGGGATTGCAATTTCATTGCTAATCCCATGTCTCCTTTGATTTTCACTTTTCCACCCATAACAGCCATCATTGGATTGAGGTCTCCACTTTTGAGTTTGACAAGTGTTTCTAGACTAGTAATGATAACTGTATCGGCTTCTCCATCATCAGTACTTACTACATTTTTATCTCCCGTGCCATCGATCATCAATATTTGATCATCTAATTGGAACTTAAGTTTGGCTCCAAGCGGAGCTACGTTTTCCGCTTGTTTGTTTATTTGTTCTAATATTACGTTAAAATCCATTTTGTTTTTAGATTTCGTGATTTTGAGAACTGAATCAGCTTTGTAGCTATTGTTCTCATTATCAGTTAATAATTAATGATTTATTTCATTTTGCTCTAAGGAATGTTACTTTATTATTGAATCATTTCTAAGCAAAAATCTCTACACCTTCTTTAAGAATTGTCAATTCGTCGTCATTCAGAATTGTTGCTAATGTAGCCCTTACATGCGGCAATTCATATTTAAAGTAAAATTTCATTGTATGAATCTTGCTTTTATAAAATTGAGACTTGTAGGTAGTGTCGCCAGTCACAATTGCTTGCTTCGCACTTGTAGCCATTTTCAACCATTGGTATGCAATCACTACATTACTCGTCATTTCCATGAATGCAGTAGCATCAGCCAAGTAAGATTCGTAATCTCCTTTCATAGCCATAGGCAATAGATAGCCTAGTGCTTGCTGTACATGTTCTAGAGATTTGTTAAGTTGATCTACATAAGGTTTGAGGTCGTCATGGTTGCTCGCCTCATCCGTTGTTTTCGTTATTTTCTTTAATAATAATTGTAAAGCAGCACCATTTTGTGCAGTAACTTTTCTACCTAATAAATCCAAAGACTGTATCCCCGTAGTACCTTCATAGAGTGACATGATACGTATATCTCTATAGTATTGCTGTAATGGGAAATCCATACAGAATCCATATCCACCATATATCTGTAGACCATTATTTATCGCTTGTTGCCCTTTCTCAGAAGGATAGGTCTTAGCTATTGGCGTCAATAATTCTAATAATAGGTGGTAGTCATCCTTTTTATCTCCTTCTTCTACGTGAGCAAGATCACTGTATTTGGCCGTTTCTAAGAGGATACTCAAAGAACCTTCAACTATAGCCTTTTGCAACAATAACATCCTACGAACATCAGGATGATTGATAATCAAAGTTTGTCCTTGATTCGGGTCTTTTTTGCCTGAATTCTGAGTTTTTCTTCCCTGGGGTCTCTCCTTTGCATATTGTAGAGAGTGATGGTATGCTGCCATAGCTGTAGATGCTGCGGTCATGCCCACGTCTATACGTGCACCATTCATCATTTTGAACATATGTTTGAGACCTTTTCCTTCTTGCCCGATTAAATGACCCACACAATCGCCTTTTTCTCCAAAAACAAGGTGCACGGTTGCATAACCTCGTTGACCCATCTTCTCAAATTCACTAATCGTTTCTACATTATTATATGAGAGCGATCCATCTTCACCTTCCATGTGCTTAGGTACTACGAAAAGAGAAATTCCTTTTGTACCCGCTGGAGCACCATCGATTCTTGCTAAAACAAGGTGTACGAAATTGCTCGCCGCTTGGTGATCTCCGCCGGATATGAATATCTTTTGTCCTGAGATTTTGAATGATCCGTCTGTCTGAGGCGTAGCTGATGTTGTAATGTCAGACAAAGATGAACCTGCTTGAGGCTCGGTAAGACACATTGTGCCTCCCCAATCACCTGACATCATTTTTGGCATGTATTTATCTTTCAGCTCTTGAACACCAAACGTTCTGATTAGGTCTGCTGCACCCGATGTCAATCCCATATACCCAGGAATATGATTATTAGCACATTGGAATATGTGGTTAGTAGCATTTTGTACCGTGTGAGGCATCTGCATGCCACCTTCATCGTAATCGAAGATGTTGCCAATCCATCCATCTTCACCAGCTTTTTTAAGTATTCTATTGAGGTTTGGGTGAGATGTAATCTGCCCATCTACAAATTTGCAAGGATTTTCATCCATCTCTCTAAAGATAGGGTAGAACTCTTTATCCGACCAAGATTTAGCTGTATCCAAAAGGATATCTACAGAATCTTTGTCATAATCCTGGTACCTTTCATATTTGAAAAGATCTTCAACACTGTGAACATCATTGAGCAACCACTTAAGGGTGTCCATGCACATATATTTAGCCATATCTATCTCTTTTTTTATTGGGTATTCAAAAATTAAACTCTAAGTTAAATTTTATTTAGAAAATAGTATTGAGTCCACTCCAAAAAGTATCAATTTCTTCAAAATGAATTATTTTGGATGAGATTTGTATTTTTTGA
>CAJXUU010000160.1 GCA_913061325.1 uncultured Saprospirales bacterium
CATCAGACCTTAAGTATGGTGTAGTCGCTAGTGAACTAGGTAAAGATCTTGGAATCGAGGATGGTGATCATATAATATCAATAGGAGATGTTAAATTTGATAGATACAATCCAGGCATCATATCTCAAGAGATTGTTCTTAATGATCCTGAAGCACTCATAGTAAGAAGAGAAGGAAAAGAAATAGCACTTCCTGTTCCAGCTGATATGGCAGAGAAGCTTACGAAGTATGAGAATAAAGGTGTAGGGCTATTTGCAGCGAGACTTCCGCAAAAAATAGCAAAAGTAAATAGTGGCGCAGCTGAAAAAGCTGGAATGAAAGAAGGCGACCGGATCATTGGAGTAAATGGCATAAATACATTTTTCCTTCGGGATTTCATGATGGCTATGAAGGACAAAAAAGAAGAGAATGTAAGCTTCACTGTCCTAAGAAACGAAAGAGATACACTCAACTTGTCTGCTACACTTAGCAAAGAAGGAAACTTAGGTATTCAAAATGTATTGCTTGATGGATTTGCTCCAGAGCAAAAACAAAAGTATAGTCTAGGTCAAGCGATCCCTAAAGGAGTAGATATTAGTTATGGATTCTTGACTGGTCAGTTGAAAGCATTCAAACAGATGTTTGCAGGTAAAATAAAGGCGACCGATTCTTTGGGTAGTGTATTTTCTATTGCTAAGATGTTTGACGAATCATGGAACTGGGAGCAATTCTGGAAGATCACAGCAATGTTATCCATTCTATTAGGCTTCTTTAACCTACTACCGATCCCTGCACTTGACGGTGGATATGTTATGTTCCTGATATGGGAAGTAGTAACAGGTAGGAAACCAAATGATAAGTTTATGGAATATGCTACCATGGTAGGGTTCTTCATCCTTATCGGACTGATGATTTTTGCACTTGTCCTAGATGTGAGCAAGTGGTTTAAATAATTTGGATTACCTTAAAATATAACGGCTCAGTATCTTAATTGGTGCTGGGCTTTTTTTTGTCTTAATTCAGAAATTATAGACTAGTCCTATTCCATTATTTGTTATACCCAATTGCAAATAATACTAGAATCGTTGTAATATTCATTTTCAATGATTTCTTGCTCGATACATGACAAAAATAGCCTCACAATCAAATGATTATGAGGCTTTATAAGTACCCCCGGGGGGAATCGAACCCCCACTCCCGAAGGAACTGGATTTTGAATCCAGCGCGTCTACCAATTCCGCCACAAGGGCTAGTGGTACTTTTGATTATTTTTTGCAAGGCTAACCGAACCCGCTCCCAAAGGAATCCCGATAATGATCGGGACGCGTCTACCAATTCCGCCACAAGGGCTTATTTAGAATTGGATTGCAAAAGTATTCTTTTTTTTGATATTGTAAAATCTTATTTGGATTTTATTCCCTTAGAATTTACAGATTGTTATATCAAAAAATATAAGCTGCACTTTATTTAATTCATCAACTCAAAATTCCTACAACAACGTCAAATCCCCATAATAACTACTCACCTTCCCTTCTGTATCAGTAATCAAAAAGACATACGTATAAACTCCAGAAACTCCAAATTGCCCTGAGACAACTCCATCCCACCCTTCCGAAGGATTATTAGGTTCGAAATTTTCTTTCTGCCCTACTAGACTGCCCCATCGATCATAGATTTTCATGCTGTTGATGATGGCTATGTTTTCATTTCCGTAAAGTGTGAAAAAATCGTTGACCTCATCCTGATTACTTGGAGAGAAAATATTTGGAATATATACTTTTAATTCTTCATCGTATCTCACATGAACTGTTTCCGAAGCAGTACAACCGTACACGTTTCTTACGGTCACTTCATATTTACTGTTTTCAGTAGATGATATTATTGGATCTAGGCAATCAGCACATGATAGTCCTGTCTCAGGAAACCAACTTACTTCAACTTCTAAATCTGCATCAATAAGTAATTGCCCATTAGGATTATCTGCATCTACAATTATTGTATCCGGAGTGAGTAGCTCTATATAAGGCGCATCCGAATAAGATTCCACATAAAAAGAATCCGTCGATGTGCACCCATATTCATTTATAGCCTCTACAGAGTACCATCCTTGTGATGCTACTAAAATAGAATCTGAAAGATCTAGAAAGTTGCCATCTCCCAACCAGAGCACTTGAGAAACATCATCCTCTGTAAAATAGATAAGAGAAGCCTCCAAGTTGTCGCAGGTGATATCCTCCCCTTCCAATACTATTTCTGGAGGAACAAGAAATGAATTCACAATAATATCAACCTCATTTGTACACCCATATTGATTGGTTACGACTAAGGCATATTCCCCACCTTCTTCAATTATAATCTCAGGAGAAGCCGAAGAGAAGTCATTTATCCCTGTCCAAATATATGTAAGATCACTTTCAGGTGAAGATGCAGTGACGTTGATAATTGGAAAATAACATGTTATCGATTCAAAGTTAGCTATAGTTACTTGAGGTTCTGTCAAATATTCTGAAACGGAAAATGTATCCAATGTCTGGCATCCATTCTCACCAATTAATGAAAGGTAGTATTGTCCACTTTCATCATTTGTATAACTAAGAAGTGAAGAAGTAGATCCACTTGGTGAAGTCAATAAAAGGTCATCCTGAGAATTCTCTAAATTGAAATCGAACGTAACGTTAGGGTCATTACAAGTTATAGAATCATATTCTACTAAAAACTGTGGCTGAGCTATATCCTCAGCGATTATTAATAAAGTATCCAAAGAGCAATCTCCATCAAACTCAAGATGAACAAAATATGATCCTGCTTGAGAAACTTCTGGACTTTCTATATCAGACAAAAATCCGTCAGGTCCGTTCCATGCGATATTATTATATGCAGTTGAAATGGAAAACGGAAGTGATAAACTCTCCGTTAAACAATCTAGTGTATCTGCGACGATTGAGAATTCTGGAACAATAGAAATATCAATTATCTCTACAATATCGGATGTTTGACAACCGCTTTCTAAATTCGATACTGTTAAAAAATATAGTCCTGGTTCAGTCACGTTAAGTGCATCTGAATTACTAGAAAACATGTTTGGTCCAGTCCATTCCACCATTCCACCATCAGAGATATAAGCATTTATAAGAGCAGAGCTTTTTAGACAATCTATCGTATCAAAGCTTATACTAACATCAGGAGTTGTAAAATTGGAAGGAACAAAGATTGAATCAATTGCAGTACATCCGTTTAAGTTTGAAACATTGACATAAAACCAGTCTTCTGTAGAGACATCGATCTCCTCATTATTACTAATATCCTCAGACTGGGCCGACCAAGCATAAGACAAATCTGATTGATCGCTAATAAGATTGATATTTACTTCTGGTTGATAACAGTTTATAGTATCACTGACAAGAGATATATTTGGCGAACTTCCTAAGAATTCAACATATGAAGAATCCACATTCTCACAAAAATTATCTGGATTTGTGATTGTCAAATAGTACCATCCTTCTTCTGTAATTGTGATTTCAGGGATTGAATCTGACATATTGTTAGGTCCTTCCCATTCTAAATCAAAATTCGACATTATACTTAACTCAGTAGAAAAAGTATCACAAGGAACAGTCAAATCTACTAGCATAATCGAGGGTGCTATAGTATCTATTTGTAATTCTACAGAAGCATTAGATTCGCAGCCATGATCATTTATAATACTAATTGAGTAACTTCCTGCTTCGCTGAATTCTGGTAAAGAATCGTTACTAAAAAATTGATTACCATACATCCAAACGAAAGTATCAATAGTACTGTTAGTAGAGAAGTTAAGATCAAACGATTGATTCTGACAATTATAAACATCAGCAGATAAATCTATACTTGGCGAACTTCCTAAAAATTCAATATAAGAAGAATCCATATTCTCACAAAAATTATCTGGATTAGTAACTATCAAATAGTACCATCCTTCCTCGGTTATAGTAATTTCAGGGATTGAATCTGATATATTGTTAGTACCTATCCATTCCAAATCAAAATTCGTCACCACACTCAACGCTGTAGAAAAAGAATCGCAAGGGACTGTTATATCCTCTAAAACGATCGAAGGTGCTAGAGTATCAATTTGTAAATCTATCGAAGCACTAGACTCGCAGCCATGTTCATTAATAATGCTAATTGAATAATTTCCAGCTTCGCTAAATTGCGGTAATGAATCGTTACTAAAGAATTGGTTTTCATGCATCCAAATAAAAGAATCAATAGAACCGTTTGTGGAGAAATTAAGATCAAAAGACTGACTTTGACAATTATAAATATCAGCGGAAAGTTCTATGGTAGGCACATCATCGGATATCAAAACTTCTAAGCTATCAATAGTTTCGCAGCCATTGATAGTATCAGTAGCTATAAAGATATAAGTACCTGCATTAATGATGTTTACTTGATTCAGTTCATTTATTATGGAATCTCCATACATCCAAACAGGCGCGACATCATCATCTAACCCATTAACAATCAATACTGTATCCGTATTAATATTTGAACAATCTAAATATACATCAGCAAGATTTTGCAATGGAGGGGGGACAGTATCAATACCAACAAACACAGAAGTTTCCTCGACACAAACTATACCATTAGTCGTCACTTGAACAGACAAAAGATACGTTCCAGGTTCGGTTACACTTAAATTAACTTGATTATAGGTATTTGTATTATAAGACCAAGTATAATCTATGTCTGTAATAGTGAAGTTAGAATTTGAAATGGGTACAAGTTCAACTACTGGATCATTACAAGTTATAAGTGAAGAAACATCAACTTCTATATCTATTATTATGTTTTCGAGTTCTAAATATATGATACTGTCACATCCGTATAAAGTGGCTGTATTAATTATATAGGTATTTGGTAGTGTGTAAGCATTATCTGCAACGAGGATGTATTCTCCTACACAAACTATCTCATTTATAAATTCAGGTTCAGGAATTTCGTGTACGGTTAATAATGTATTTATTTGAAACTGGCATCCATCTGGTCCCGGAACGAAATCTACATAAAATCCAGATTCAGAATATCCTAAATGCGTTTCCCCTTCACAGATATCAACCTCATCATAATCAGTAAAAGATGGTTCATAGTTATTTACACCTGGACAAATTACATGAGAATTTGAGGAGCCTCCTGTTGAAGAAGTATATCCCCAAAATGCCATATTCGATCCTCCAAAACAGTTATTTATAATATCATATGACCCAGAAAGTACAAGTACATTGTCGAAATACACTGAATACAGGTTGCCTGCGGGATTCCACTCAAATAAAATATTATGGTCAAGACCATCTTCTATATTTCCAAGATTCACAGGACCTTCTACGGAATTATTATGATTCATATTACCATTCAAATTGAAAGAACAGTGGTCGTCAAACGGATCGTTTAAATTACCATTACTCCAAGTGTCAAATTCAAATATTGCGGAGTTAGGCATCCCTCCAGCTCCGATTCCTTCTCCCGTCCCACCACAAAAATCTTGACCATTGGATTGATAGACTAAACATATACCATCGGCGCCAGATGCATCTTTAGTCCCAAAATTAGCGGTCATTTCATGGGTAAATGGAAAATTAAAATCTATAGCGTTTTGAAACCATGCACAGCCTTGTTGATTACCTTGATTTTGTGTTAATTCGATGCATTCCCCTACTATGGTTGCATCTGCAAAAGCCAAAAAATCAGGAATTACAGACAAGGTTTCTACCAATTTAATCTCGAAGACCCCATTAGCACTACCATTCTGCGCCCATACTCTGATATAGTACTTCACACCAGGAGTCAAATTATCAACGAAAAGGAATGGATTAACGTCACCATTGCAATTATTTTCAAGGACGTTGTAAAGCAATTTGGGCTCAGAACAAGAACCAGAATATATTGCAATTGCTGGATCTACCATGGTAATTCCATTTAACAACAGATAAAAACCATTCGCAGGCATTACAAAAGAGAGCCAAGTATCAGGGCCGATATATCCACCAAATGGAGGCGCAGGGATTCCTGAATTAGTAGCACTATTATTGTCAAAAGATAAAAAATCAGGATCGTTAGTACTATACAATTGGGCAGCACATGGATTATCACCAGCATGCAAATAACTGGCAAGCATAACAATAATAAAAAGGCAACTCAGGTGTTTCATCTTGAAAACTATAAAAGATTTCTTCCCGTAATATACATAAGAAATAGCACACACACACCAATACCCATTCACCAACTACAGTAGATTGATTACGAACATATAATCGCAGAAGACTTTTACGTTTCAAAATTGCTTTATAAACACAATTCGTAGATAGAAAAATGTAGTTTTGTACCACTTAATCAAATAACTTATGCTTAGATATCTACTTTCACTTTCGCTTTTATTTTGTGCTTTATTTGCAACAACACAAAACACTATAGGACTCTTATCTTACGAACCCAATAAAACATTCGATGGATACAACATCATATTCCCGCACAATCAGCCGAATGTTTACTTGCTAGACAATTGTGGTGAGATCGTTCATACATGGGAAGATGAAGCAAATTTCAGACCTGGCAATACAGCATATCTAATGCCTAATGGTAACCTTGTAAAAGCAAAAAGGGACGCTGTAGTAACTGATGATGCCATATGGGCTGGAGGTGGTGGTGAGACCATTGAGATTAGAGATTGGGAAAATGAACTCATTTGGTCATACACATTGAACAATGAAACTTATCGTTTGCACCACGATATAGCACCTATGCCAAACGGACATATCATAGCCGTAGCGTGGGAACTTAAAACAAGAGAAGAAGCGATACAAGCTGGAAGAGATACTTCAACATTAGCACAAGATAAATTGTGGTCAGAATACATTTTCGAAATTGATCCTGAAACAGATGAGATCGTTTGGGAGTGGCATATTTGGGATCATCTCATCCAAGATTTTGATGTAACAAAAGATAACTTCGGGGTAGTTGCTGACCATCCAGAATTGGTAAACATTAATTATGACACGCACGATGGGCATCCTGATTGGTTACACATAAATGCTATGGACTATAGTTTCGAGAGAGATCAAATAATTATAAGTGTTCCTTACTTTGATGAAGTGTGGATTATAGATCAAACAACAACAACAGAACAAGCTTCTGGATCGACTGGAGGCTTTGGTAATAAAGGTGGTGACCTCATGTATCGTTGGGGGAATCCTGCTGCATATAATTCTGGTACTGCAGATGACAGAAAACTATTCTTTCAACATGATGTACAATTTATTGATGATTTTGTACTTGGAAGTAATCCTAACTATAACTCGATTGCTGTATTCAATAACAGAGTAGGAGAAGATTTCTCGACGGCAAACATATTTCGACCTGATTGGGACATGTATAAATCAAGCTACTTAACTGGTCCTGATGGTTTATATTTACCAACTGACCATACTATTACGTTAACCCACCCTATTCCTCAAAAAATGTATTCTACTGGACTTTCAAGTATACAGTTATTACCTAATGATAATTATCTTCTAACTTCAGGCAGATTTGGATATTCATTCGAACTTACTCCAGAGAATGAAGTAGTTTGGGAATATAAAACTCCATTAGTTGGAGGTTTTCCAGCAACACAAGGAGACACACTTGCTATCAACAATAATCTCACTTTTAGAATGAAAAGGTTCCCAAAGAACTACTCTGCTTTTGAAGGTAAGGACTTGACATCTAAAGGATGGATCGAGCTTGAACCAAATGAGACATTGTGCGACAAGATTCTTGATGTAGAATTATTAGAAGATGAATATAATCTAACACTATACCCTAATCCTACATCAAACTATTTAGTGGTGGATTGGGAAGCGGGTATGTATACTTACCTAGATATTTATAATGCTCAAGGACAAAAAGTATCGAGTCTAATGCGAACAGGAGGAAGGGTTTATCTTGATGTTTCTGAATGGGAAGCAGGTGTTTATTTTGTACAGATTGATAAGGTGAAGGCGGCGAAGTTTGTGGTGAAGAGGTAAAGCAAATTATTTACAAGAAAAAACAGCAATGAAATCATCGATATTCAGGCCGAAACTGAAGAATAATAGCTCTTAGGCATCATTCTAAAAGATACTATCTTTTTCACTTATGACAATTGTATCCGACCATTTGTCATGCCATCCACTATTATTCTCATTTAAGAATGATAGTGCTTCAAACGGTACTAGTCTTATAAATGATCGTTTTAGTAATTGACCTTGTGTAGGCTTATCTCCTGATTGAGTCAATACTCTAGTTTTAGTGATAAACTTACCAATAGTCTTACCTTCCAAAAATGATTCGGAAGTAAAATAAACAATCACATAAAAAATGGATGAGAATATGTGATCCACAATACCATTCATATCGTCAACCCATTCATCAAACCCAGTACCATAAATAAAGGCAGCTAGCACAGCAAATAACACAAGTGTGAATACTATGTGATCAATAAAATAGTTTAATAATCTTTGATTAGCTGATGCTCTTACGAGTACCATTTCTTTTGGCACAAAATCAGAGTCTAAAATGTCATTGGAATCTATCATAGAATTTCATATTGTAAGAGGTTAAACTATCTAGTAAGCGAAATATAATCTAACAACAATGTTTCTAGAAATTTGACTCGCTTTACATTTTCGAGATTTACATTTAAGTCTGTTGCCATTTTATTGGATAGAGTTCTTAAAAAATTTCTATTCTCGTCATTTGGTGTTTTGTCTATTCGCGCTAGTGTATCTTTGACCAACATAAGATCAGTATCATTGTACATTGTCACATTTGGATATGTAATCTCTCTTTTTTGGTTTCCAAGTTTTACCAATCCATTGAGATCGTAATAATTATCCGCTTTTAGTTTGATAACTGTGGTCTGAGCAAGGATATCTCCTATTCTTTGATGTTTTTCTGTGGATGTTATGTAGAGGATTGCTAATAAACCTCCAGTAAATGTTATTTCCAACATTCTGAATATCCAACGTAAAAAATAATCTTGTGATTTTGCGCTTCTACCATTCAGTGTAACTACCTTAATTTTCATTAATCGTTTTCCTATTGACTGCCCATTATTTAGAATTTCGAAGATCAAATGGTAAAATGCAGCAACAAAAAAAACAAGAAAATACCAGAGAAAAGTACTTGCAACTGCAACAATAGAAACCAATGAAACATATAACATCAATATGATAAAGTCAATAAACCAAGCTAAAATCCGATGCATGACAGATGCAAGCTCATATCGAACAGATATATTATGCGATGTAGATATATCGATGTACTTCAATGAAAATATTTTTTTATAATTGATTTGCAGATTATGGTATCAATATGCAAATATTCCTATTTTTACCTTAGGAATGAAACAATAATAAAGTTACATTCTTCTGCTTGCTCTTTTTCCCTTCTTCTGCGTTAAAAAGCCTCGCCTATGCTCTGCATTGCCTACGTTTTTTGCCTTGGAGAATGAATAAATATCAGCACATAAAAACGTACTTTATTAATGCATCATTCCTTAACAACCAAATCCAAAGAAAATCTGCTGTCATAATTAACATAGAATACCAATACTATAATACTTGACCGAAACACAATTCATAGAAGAAAATAAGACTAAATGGCAGGAACTTGAAATCCTGCTCACAAAAAAAGATAAAGATCCAGACAAATTACATGACCTCTTTGTTAAAGTGTCTAGTGATCTTTCTTACGCCAGTACATTCTATCCAAAACGATCAGTAAGGGCTTATCTCAATCAGCTAACACAACAAGTTTTTGATTCTATGGAAGATAAGAAAACAGAGTGGAGTCTTGATGGGGTCAAAAATTTCTTTGCTAATCTGCTTCCAGCTGAAATGTATAGGTCAAGAAAAGCACTTTTAGCTTCTTTCCTTATATTTTCTGTAGCTGTAATCATAGGTATAGTTTCATCCGCTAATAACCCAGACTTCTTGGCTGTCGTAGTTGGTGAAGAATATGTGGCGATGACTAATGAAAACATTAACAATGGTGACCCTATGGCGGTTTATAAAGATACTGAACAGTCAGATATGTTTTTTGCCATTACTGTTAATAATATTCGAGTGTCTTTTCTATGTTTTATCTTGGGTATTTTTGGATCTCTAGGTACTATCATTGTACTATTTTCTAATGGAATTATGTTGGGCTCATTTCAGTATTTTTTCTATGCAAAAGGGCTATTTGTAGAGTCTTTTCTGACGATATGGATACATGGCACAATAGAGATATCCGCAATTATTATCGCTGGATCTGCAGGAATCGTTTTAGGCAATGGTTTGCTCTTTCCTAAAACCTACAGTCGTGCTACATCACTTCAGATATCAGCAAAGAGAGCAGTCAGGATTATCATTGGAGCAGTTCCTTTATTTGTAATTGCAGGATTTTTAGAGTCTTTTGTAACCAGACTTACAGATCTACCCTCTTTTGTAAAGTTGCTGATTATACTCGTTTCACTTGCATACATTCTAGGTATGTATGTCATATATCCATGGTGGTATCACAAGTATGTTCTGGTTGATAAAGGTCCTTGGGAGATCATTCCAGATAAGGTAGAACCTCTTCTTTTCCAAAAAGATAAATTGCGTTCATTCACTGAGAATATGTCGCTGGCTTTCTCGCAATTCCGAAATTATTTTGGAGTATTCTTTAGCCACGCTGTTATTCCCATATTGATTATTATTATAGGTAGTCTTACATTTTATCAGACATTCATTACAGAATACTCAGAATATGAATATGGGAATGAAGTGCTCATGAATATTGAATATGGTGGATTCTTTATGTTTGGAATATATTGGATGTCAGTAAGCTATACTTTTTTGATTTTGAGTATGATATATAGAGAAGAAAAGCTAACACTAAAAAATAAACTCGCTCATATCAAGTACTATTTCGTTGGTATAATGATCGTTACACTTATTCCTATGTCAGTTGTTTACTTTATCAACCCTGCTTGGATATTTGTTTTATTTCTTATTTCCACTCCTATATTTTTTGTCAAAATGATACATGGAATTACAGAAAATGGATGGTCAGAATGGAAAAATGCAGTTCAAAATTTCAATTTTTCGTTCCAGAATTGGATTGGTCATATGGCCGCTGTGGGAATTGTCATGTTATTGCATTTTATAATTTATCTCATCATCCATTCTAGCATAGGAGCATTTATTTTTGATTTCTTCTATTGGCATGAATTATTTGAAGGGCTTTATGTAACAAGAGTAATTATTCTAACCATTGCCTATACACTGGTTCATTTGATCGTCTTGCCGCTGTACTATTATATTCTATTGAATATCTATTACTCTGAACATGCGAAAACAAACGCTACCGATTTATGGAATAGGTATGATAACTTCAATCTTCAATCATCTATTTTTGAAACTAAAGCATGAGAAATCTGATGCTTACATATCGTCGTTATATTATACTGAGTATTACCTTAATAGTCTCACTCCCATATAATATAAATGGACAATCAGTAAATGATACAATCCAATACAGTCTTGACTCTAACGAAATATCAGATCTCGCTGAATTGGTAAAATATGAGGACACAAAACGAAAATTAGTCTCAAAAAAGAGAGAAAAAAAAGAAAAAAAGAAAAAGGAAGTCAATAAAAGAGAATCCCTAAACTTAGGAGGGTTGGGAGTAATACTTCAATATCTACTTTATCTTGGAATTATTATTTTGGTAGTTGTGATTTTGGTTATGGTATTTTCCAACATTACTTTAGAAAAGAAACTGGAAGCGATAGCTCCACTCGATTTAGAAGATATAGAAGACATAGAAACCATTGATGCTAAATCTGGACTAGAGATTGCATTAGAGGCAGAAAACTATCGTGAAGCAGTCCGAATGCTATTCATACAACTACTACAAGTTCTGGTTTTGAAGGAGAGTATCAAATGGAAACCAAAAAAGACAAACAGAGACTACCTCAGAGAAATGTCAAATCATGAAAAAGTGGAACATTTCAGAAATTTAGTGATGGCCTACGAACGTGTTTGGTATGGTTCCGAGGAGATTGATAGACCATATTTTGATCTTTTACGAAAAGATTTTGATCGATTTTATTCTACACAAGACTTAAAACTTGATCATGAAGAATAAATCCAACATCATATTACTTTGCATCTGTCTCTTATACACATCTCCGAGCCCACGAGACAGGCAGAAATCTC
>CAJXUU010000161.1 GCA_913061325.1 uncultured Saprospirales bacterium
ATATTAAATAGTCAAAAATCTATCGCTAAAAGTTTAGCTAATACAGCTAGAGTTTTAGGATTGATAGCATGCTTGATGGTTGCAAATTTAGCAACAGCACAAGTAGACTGTAATACAACAATGGCATGTAATGATGGTCTTCAAGTATCCCTTGATGATAATTGCGTAGTCTTGATTACACCAGATATGATCTTAGAGGATCCTCAATATGACGATGATGAATATACTGTGGTACTAATGACGGCTTCAGGAGAAGAATTGCCATCAGCGCTGGTGGATTATTCATATGTCAACCAAACTCTTTCCGTAAATGTACTACTGAATGGTTGTGCAGCTTCTTGCTGGGGAAACATCACAATAGAAGACAAATTACCGCCTGTATTGACTAATTGTGATGAAATTATTGTTGCATGTGATGATGATCTTACTCCTGGAGGAGGAACCGTACCAGCTGTAACAGCTACTGATGCTTGTGGTCCAGTAACAGATCTTGAATATTCAGATACGGAAGAAACTAATGCCTGTGCTGATGATTTCGTAAAAACAGTAACGAGGACTTGGACTGCAACAGATGAACAAGGAAACGTAGCTACATGTGTTCAGCAAATATTAGTACAAAAGGCAACAATTGGGGATGTAATATTCCCACCTAACTATGATAATATTGAGTTGCCAGCATTTTCATGTGCTATTACTTTAGAGACTTTACCTAATGGGGCTCCGACTCCAGAAGTAACAGGATATCCGATAGGAGCATCTTGTCCAAATATTCAAACATACTATACTGATGTAGTATTCGATATATGTGGTGCAAGTATCAAAGTACTTAGAACATGGGTAGTAATCGACTGGTGTACAGGAGAAGAAGCAACTGAAAACCAAATTATCAAAATCATTGATGATCAAGCACCGATTTGTACTTCGGTTCCAGATTTTATGAATGAAATTCCAACGGATGAAGGTTTATGTACTGGAACGTTCGAAGTGCCAGCGCCAATTGTAATATTCGAGTGTAGTGACTATAGCTACGTTGTTGGTTATAAGCTTAAAGATGAAAACGGAGAACCGTTTGAAAATCCAATTTATGACAATGTTACTTATAATCCATCAACTGGATTGTACACTATCTCAGGTCTACCTCAAGATACTTCATGGATCGTATACACACTCACGGACGTATGTGGAAACAGCTCAATGTGCTTCACTGAAGTACTTGTAACTGACCAAGAAGCTCCGACGCCAGTTTGTGAAGGATATACTGTAGTTGGATTAGAAGATGCAGGATGGGCTGACGTTTATGGGTCTAGTATCGATGATGGCAGTTATGATAACTGTGAAATAGATAGATTTGAAGTAAGGAGAGAAACTACTAATT
This sequence comes from uncultured Saprospirales bacterium, assembly GCA_913061325.1. GTDB lineage: Bacteria > Bacteroidota > Bacteroidia > Chitinophagales > Saprospiraceae > CAJXUU01. The sequence continues at coordinate 1,376 of CAJXUU010000161.1, forward strand.
GTGGATTTCCATCTGATTTGATTTTTGGAGAGACTGTAAACTTCTGTTGTGAAGATGTAGGAGCAGGATATATTAAAGTAATCATGAGGGTGTTTGATAAGGCAGGTAACTACAATGACTGCTATGTAAATGTAAATGTCCAAGATAAGATCAATCCTGAAATTACTTGTCCATCTACTGCAACTATCCAATGTACGCAAGATTATACTGATTTGTCTCTTACAGGAGAAGCGGTAGGAACGGATAACTGTAGTGTAGATGTAACATTTACTGATAATGTAAATCTGGATGAATGTGGAAAAGGTACGGTTATTAGAACATGGAGAGCAACTGATCCACAAGGAAGAGTAGCAACATGTTCTCAGATAATAAATGTTGTGGATTTTAATCCATTTAATGCTTCAAATATTAACTGGCCAAATGATATGGATGTTGAAGGATGTGACCCTAATGGAGCAAGTCCAGAAGAATTGAACAGTTTCCCATTATTGAGTAATACTGATTGTACTAATATCGCAATTTCATATGATGACGATGTATTCTACAATACTCCAGATTTCTGTATCAAAGTATTAAGACATTGGAAAATAGTTGATTGGTGTAATTATGATCCTCAGAACCCTGAATTCTATGCATATACCCAGAAAATAGGATTTACAAACTCTGTAGCGCCTACTTTTGAAGAATGTACTAACGAAACATATACATCTACTAATGGTGATTGCCAAGAAGAAGTTACTGTAGAAGTAAATGCTACTGATGATTGTACACCGGCTCCATTGTTAAAATATTATTATACACTTGATATAGATGACAATGGATCTATTGAATACAATGGTAATTCAAATGCATTTACGAGAGTACTTACTGCGGGTACACATAAAGTAGTATTCACAGTAACAGATAAGTGTGATAACCAATCTATTTGTACGAAATACATCACAGTAAATGATACAAAAGCACCAACACCTATTTGTTTTGGTGAAGTTACATGGGTACTTGGTGAAGATGGTGTTGCCGAAGTATGGGCAAGCGACTTTGATCTTAAGAGTGAGGCAGCTTGTGGAAGTGATGAAGATTTAATTTTCTCATTCAATGCAGCTGGCACACAACTTTCTATGTTTTTCTCATGTGCTGATATCGAAAATGGTATTGCTCAAGAAATTCCATTAGAAATGCATGTAATAGATGCAAGTGGGAATTCTGAATTTTGTAGCGTAACATTGATCCTTCAAGATTCTCAATTAAGTAATGCTTGTGAAGATGATCTTGGAAAAGCATCAATAAGTGGACATATTGTTAATAGCAGTAATGAAGGTCTACTAGATATCGAAGTAGAACTTATGGACATGGCAGCTCAAGATGCTAATATGGATATGACACAGGAAGATGGTGTATATGCTTTTAATGAAGTTAACTACTACGGAACATACGCAATAGAGCCATACAAAAACGATGATGCTAACAATGGTGTATCTACACTTGATTTAGTAATGGTACAAAGACACATTCTTGGTCTTCAAGAATTGGATAGTCCTTACAAGTTGATTGCTGCAGATGCAAATGGAAATGATAATTTGTCTTCTTCTGATCTACTATTGATGAGAAAAGTAATCCTTGGTATCAATACAACATTTAATGACAATACTTCATGGAGGTTTTTACCGACAACATATGAAATTGAAGATCCAACTGATCCATTTGGTTTCCCAGAACAAGTTGAATTTGATGAATTGTACATAAGTAATAATGATATCAACTTTACAGCAATAAAAACGGGTGATGTTAATGGAAGTGCCACAACAGGCTTTAAGAATGAAACTATAATAGAGACTAGATCTGGTGATAAATCATTCTATGTAGCGAATCATTCATTTGATAAGGGTTCAGAAGTATCTATAGCAGTAAATGCAAATGAAGTAAGATCCATGGTAGGTATGCAATTTACAATAGAGTATGATGCAACGATGTTAAAGTACTCAGGAATATCTAATGGTAAGTTGGTAATGAATAATTACAATGTAAAAGCTGATAATGGAGAATTATTGATCTCTTGGAATGCTACAAATAGCGTCGAATTATCACCTGAAGATGAGTTGTTTAGCATGCAATTTACTGCAATAAATGAAGGGCAAATCAAAAATGCTATTGATATGACTTCTAATGGAATCCAAGCAGAATATTATGATGAGTCATTGACTGTTTTTGGGCTTGAATTAGAATTAGAAAATAGATCAAATGAATCTGAGGCATCAAATGCACTATATCAAAATTCTCCGAATCCATTCAAAGGAATGACTTCTATTGGATTTGATCTTAAAGAGAAAGGAATGGCTACAATTGCAATTTTTGATATCTCAGGAAAAGAACTTTATAATATTACTAATGAATTTAACAAAGGATACAATGAAATGACGATTGATGTTACTTCATTGAACACGAGTTCAGGAATAGTATATTACACATTACAAGCGGGTGATTTCATCGATACTAAAAAGATGATGATCATCAAGTAATTGAGATCTCAATTACACAAGTACACAAACATGTTTAGAATGATTCGATAATGTCTATTAATTATCATACTAGTGGAGGATCGGTATCCGCTAGTATGGTGTTGATTTCCTTTGTCTATGACTATAAAATATAAGTCTGCCACGCAGGCTACAAGAACTTGATGTTTCTAAAATGATTCTGGTAAGGCTGCATCGAAAGGTGTAGCCTTTTTTTAGTTTTCGACATATGATTTATGTCATTTTACATATATTACATTAAATCAAACAAAACGTATGAATACTACTTATCAAAAAGTATCTAACTTACTAGCACTCATTTTCATGTTAGTCATGAACACATTGGCTGTAGCCCTGCCTTTGGCTGGTAAATCTACTGGCGAATTATCTGATATGTATCCAAATTTGTTTGTACCTGCAGGGTTTACATTCTCAATTTGGAGTATTATCTATCTGCTATTAATCGCTTTTATAATTTATCAATGGGTAGCAAGTTCAGATAAGTCAAATATTGATAAAGTTGGACCTTGGTTTATACTTAATGGAGCTGCTAATGGTGCTTGGATTATCACATGGCATTATGAGCTAGTCCCCGTATCACTTTTAGTAATGTTAATTCTTCTAGGTAGTTTGATAATGATGTATAAGAACTTAAATGTCAATTATTTTGGAAAGTATGGTATTAAGTGGTTTGTCAATGTACCAATAAGTGTTTATCTAGGTTGGATTTCAGTAGCTACAATAGCCAATTTTACAACTGTACTGGTGCATTTTGGGTGGTCAGGTTTCGGAATCAGCGAAGATGTTTGGTCTGTTGTGGTCTTGATAGTAGCTGTTGCTTTGGGGTGCTTGATGCTGCATCGACACAAGGATATTTTTTATGCAGGGGTTATTGCTTGGGCTTCTTATGGGATTTTATCTAAAAGGTTAGCAGATACCGTATCCATAGACTCGAAAATAGAGCATATGTCTCAAGTTGCTATTTATATAATGATCATTGGTATATTTCTATCGATTACTCTTGGAATACTAGGTGCTCGAAAAGCTCAAAAATCAAATTAATAAAACAGTTGAGATAGATATTCAGCGATTTTATTTCATTTCTTTGTCCGATGAAAATTCTACAGCTTACTAAGAAATTTCCTTTTCCGCTTAAAGACGGAGAGTCTATTGCTGTAACTAATCTAAGTAAATCTATAGTTGCGCATGGGTGTGAAATGACCTTATTGAGTATGAATACTTCTAAGCACTTTGTAGATATAGATAAATTACCCAATTCTTACAATCACTACAAAGCTATACATACGGTCTACTTAGATAATCGAGTTAGCCCTCTTGGTGCTTTTTTTAATTTGTTTAGCTCAGATTCTTATCATGTTTCTAGGTTTGATTTTAAAGCGTACCGCGAGAAACTAATTGAACTTCTCGAAGCACAAGAGTTTGATATCATTCAATTAGAAACATTATATCTCGCGCCTTACATAGAGACTATCAAAGCGCACAGTTCTGCCAAAGTAGTTATGCGTTCTCATAATGTAGAATTTGAGATTTGGAATAGAATAGTTGAGAGTACTTCTCTCTTACCAAAAAAGTGGTACCTCAAACTTCTCACTAAGAAACTTAGAAGATTCGAATTGGAAAGGCTTCCACACTATGATGCGTTGGTCACTGTGACACAACGAGACTTGGAAAGGTATAAAAACCTCGGATATAATAAAAAAGGAATGGCTTCACCAATCGGAGTAGATATCAACAGATACAAGCTGCAAAAGAATATTCAAAATGGGCAAAGCTTGTCTTTTATCGGATCACTTGATTGGATGCCAAATCTAGATGGACTAGACTGGTTTCTCAAAGAAGTATTTCCAAATATTTTAAATCATTACCCAAGTCTAACTTTCAATATAGCTGGTAGAAATACACCTAAATCAATAGTTGATTTGGCAAATGATAATATACTGATCCACGGTGAAGTAGATAGCGCTATTGATTTTATCAATAATCACTCTATTATGATTGTGCCTTTGCTCTCAGGTAGTGGTATGCGAGTTAAGATATTAGAAGGAATGGCACTAGGTAAGGTTGTTATTTCTACTTCGATAGGAACAGAAGGGATTGATGCTCTACATAAAAAATCAATATTGATTGCTGATCGTCCAGCAGATTTTTTGGAATGTATAAAGTGGCTTAATGATGATCCTGAGCGAATGTATGAAATAGAAAGGAACGCTAGAGCGTTTATCGGTGAGCATTTTGATGAAGGTATGAATGCTGAGCGATTATTGAACTTTTATAAATCAATTTTGGCCAATTAAAAATTCAATATCTTAGAATCCAATGAATAGGATATATGTTTTAGCCAATCCACCAATTCACAAGAAAAAACAAAACCAAGTAAATCCACAATCCATCCAAATAATGCCAGTAAATATTAAATAAATCAAGACGCCTTTTCTTAGCGAGATCACTAAAGTAAATCAAAACACTTACTGGATTCTTTATCTTACGTACAGCATTGATAACAAATAATGCTAGGAAAGGAATTCCAGCAACAACATGGGCAAAGTGGATACCTGAAATCAAATACATGTAGGAAGCCATGTTGTTGTAGTTGATAAAAATATCACTATTGTAAAGTTGTAACCAAGCCATGATTTGAGAGCCTAAGAAACCGACAGTAAGTATTAGTGTGACGATGAGAGCTATCTTGTAGTTTCTTGTATTGTCTTCCTGATAGGAATGCTTTGCCCACTTTAATGTAACACTACTACCAATCAGTATAAGTGTATTGAAGTAAAACAAAGTAGGCAACTTTATAGGCGGAATATTCGATTGTAAACGATTGTATAGATATGCTGCAGAAAATCCAAGAAACAAAGCCGAAACGCCAGACAATATTAAGAACATGATAATGTAGGAAGGGTGGATAAGAAAGTTTCGTTCTTGATTCATAAGGAATAAACGCTATTGATATTATTAGGTTTAGAAAATTATTCAATTCTCTAAATATCTGCTAATTTAAGTATAATATTACGTCATTAAATAGAGTAAATTATGGGATTGAAATGGGGAATTTTAGGATTAGGAAAGATAGCACATCATTTCTGTAAAGATATATTGTTGGTCGAAGGAAGTGAGTTGTATGCGGTTGGTTCGAGGTCATTAGAAAAAGCAAATTATTTTGCTCAGCAATATGGGGCAAATCAAAGCTATGGTTCTTATCAAGACTTGGTCAATGATTCAGATATTGATATCATTTATATTGCTACTCCACATGATTCTCATTTAGAGTATGCTATGATGGCAATGGAGGCAGGTAAACATGTATTATGTGAAAAACCTATAGCCGTTAATTATGATCAAGTTTCACAACTTATCCAAACAGCCCAAGAGAAGAAAGTTTTTCTAATGGAAGCATTATGGACAAGGTTCAATCCTGTTATTGAAAAAGTGATTTCAGAGATTAAAAACGGAGCTATCGGTATCCCCACATATTTGAATTCAACTTTTTCATTTTACAATGATATAGACCCGGCTAGTAGATTATTTGACCCAAATCTTGCTGGAGGATCTATTTTAGATGTCGGTCTTTATCCGGTGTTTTTATGTTATACGTTATTCGGTATGCCTCAATCTATAGCTGCCACAGGAACACTAAGTGAACAAGGTGTAGATCTGCAAATGACAGCACTTCTAGATTATGGTGGTGGTTCGGCACAACTCATGAGTGGCTTACAAGCTAATTGTGACATGACATCCAAGATATATGGCACAGAAGGTCAACTGATCATTGATAGCCGGTGGCACGAAGCCCAAAGCTACCAAATTAAGAAATCTGATAAAAACGTAACCTACAAACATCCTACAATAGGAAGAGGGTATACTCACGAAATAATGGAATGCATGAAATGCATCGAAAATAAACAAATTCAAAGCTCAAAATGGTCTCATCAAGATAGCCTTAATCTGATTTCGATTTTGGATGAAATCAGAAGACAAGTTGGTGTTGTCTACCCATTCGAATAACCATAGTGTCTGTCTCTTACATGGATCTTTGCAGAGATGTCTGACACTTACATGGATCAAGTTCATAGGTGTCTGACACTTACATGGGTCTTTGCCAGTAGCTACCAATGTGTTTCAATACTCCCGACGACTTCCTCCTCTTTAATTCTCCTTTCGATCTCCCGCGTGTTTTCATGAAAACACACTACAAGATCTTAGTCTTACGGATCTACTGTATAGTTCCTCTGTGCCTCCAAATGAGAACATAGGTGACATGGCTCTGGCAAGAAGCAAAAAAACGATCAAACGCAGGAAGAGGAAATTTGGAGTTCAACAATACGGGTTACCTAAGTGAACTCACCCATTTAGAAAACTCCCCTAAACCCATAGCATTCAAACACATATCAGCCGTCAATCCACCTTTTCGAGCTGCACAAACTCCAGCATGGACATACCGAATCTGATCCTTACTGTGCGCATCAGGGTTGATGGATATTTTCACTCCTTTCTCTAATGCATACGGTACCCAAGACCAATCTAAATCTAGCCTCGAAGGATTACTATTTAGTTCGATGACCATGCCGTTGGCAGCACATGCGTCTATAATGAATGCATGATCGATAGGGTAGCCTTCTCTAGCCAATAGCAGTCTTCCCGTTGGGTGACCTAATATATGAGTATTGGGATTTTCAATTGCTTTAGCTAGTCTAGCATTTGCTTTTGTCTTGTCCATTTTGAGATTGGTGTGGACAGAAGCTATGACCAACTCAAACTCTTTCAGAAAGTCATCACCGTAGTCCATGCTACCATCATTTAAAATATCACATTCTATACTTTTAAATATTCTAAAGTTCTCGTAAGATTCATTCAGCTTATCTATTTCAGCCATCTGCATCATTACTTGATCTTCTGATAGGCCATTCGCGTAGAAAGCAGCTTTACTGTGATCAGACATTACGAAATATTCATACCCAAGCCTAATACATTCGTCTCCCATATCTTTAATAGAGTGAAGGCCGTCACTGTACGTTGAGTGATTATGAACTACTCCTTTGATATCCTCGTCTGTTATTAATTTTGGAAGCTGATTTGTCTTTGATTGTTCATATGCTGTTGCAGATTCTCTATATTCTGGCACGACATAAGTCAATCCTAATTTGGTAAAGACATCTTCCTCACTCTCTCCATTTGGAACCTCATCAATGTTTTCTAAAAACTGTTCTCCAGAATTCATTCTAAAAGCGGTAGCTCCAAAGTCCTCTGCGGAAACTTGATGAAGAAAAACAGGATATCCTTTGTACTGCAACATCGTTTCATCTTCATCTAGTTGAAGACCTTCTATTTTCTTTATGAGTTCAATGTCTTCTATAGTAGAAAGTATTTCTATCCCAGTTACTTCTGGCATCATACGTTTAGTTGGTCCAGCTAATGTTGATTTCTGATCTGGAAAAGATGATTTTATAAGTGCCTCGAGCTCGTTGGCTTCCACTTCCAGATAATCGAACAAGAACTTACCTTGGCTGTCTATAAAATATTCTAGTTGTTTTATGAGCGTAGCTTGTGTTTTAAGGCCGAAACCTTTGAGCTCCACCAATCTGTTTTCATTACAAGCATAGAGCAGTTGTCCAACATTTTCTATTCCTAGTTCTTTCCAGACTACTTTGATTTTCTTTGGTCCAAAACCTTTGATATCAAGCATTTTGACAATGCCCTCAGGAGTTTTGTCTACATACTTTTGGTAAGTAGCAAGAGTCCCTGTCTGGAGTAATTCTTGAATCTTATCAGAAATATTTTTACCCACACCTTTGATAGCTGAAATATCTTCTATTGGCATTGCAGAAAGGTCTTGCTCTATTTTCCTCAAGGATAAATAAGCATTTGCATAAGATCTGATCTTAAAAATATTTTCATCATGCAATTCCATGATTTTTGCTAATCTATTGAAAAACCTTGCTATATCTCTATTTGTCATATTTCTTTAGTTGTGACTCAAACGATATTTCACTAATTAATATCTACTTTCTAAATGAGCCAATTATAAGGATGCAAAACTAATCATTACATTTTCATCAAACAATTTTTGATTATAAAGTCTACTATATTAAATTTGCTGACCAATAAGGAAATATACAACGTTAATAATCTTAATATAAACAATAAGAAATATGAAAACACAATTAAGTTTTGTTCTGGCTATCATATGTGCTATGCTTATAACAGCCTGTAATGATAGTGGTGGAACTTCTCAACCTATCCCTACGGATTTGAATGGATACACTGTCACTGACTTAGCAGGAACTAGCGCAGCAGTAGCTCAAAAGTTTAATGCTGCAGGGAAAGTAATTGAAAATGGATACCTCATTGGAGGAAATAAAAGTGGGCAATGGTCAACTTATGATAACGATGGGAAAATAAGTTCTGTTGTTAATTATATCTATGGAAATAAAAATGGCGACGAATTAAAATTCAACAGTAGAGGAATGATCGAAGCTCGAAATTCATTTAAAAATAATACTTTAGATGGCTTGTGTGGTACTTACAAAAATGGACGTCCAATTCAGGAAATATCTTATAAAAATGGTCAATTTGATGGAGCTACAAAGAAGTATTTTAATAATGGAAAAATTCAGCAAGAAATCAATTTCAAAAACGGAAAACAAGATGGTGTTTTCAAATATTTTAATGAAGAAGGAAATGTTACACTTGAGTATATGTATAAAAATGGAGAGAAAGTAAGCGGTGGAATTGTTGAAAAATAGGATATTAAGTAAGTTATAAAACTTAGGTAATATATAAAATAAGAGGCTCACAATTCAATTTGTGAGCCTCTTGCATTTTAGTTTCATTTTACTGAGCTTAAATGATAATCTATTAATAAACCTTTACACGAATGGCTTAGTGATAGTTACATGAGTCATATATATATCCCAAAAACAACATAGTAGGTGCAGGTTTGTATTAAAATCTTTTTGGTCAATTAAATTTATGAATGAGAAGCAATTTTTCTTAGCCCTCGGACATTTTGGAATGTTGGATTTCTTGATTTTGGCTTATATTTTTTCAAGAGAGATTAGTGATTATATGGTGATCGCTTTTATTGAAGATTAATAAAGTCAATATATAACCTTAAGTATAAATTTTCAGGACAAGATTGTAGTAGTCAAAAGAAGGTTTTAGAAGAATGTCATAAATCTAATTAAATCATCTGTTTTGGAAAAGCTGAAATGATTTTTCAACGCTCAAATTCCGTTGGTTTCCTTAATACCATGAATTTTATAAATCGTCGAATATCGAACAATAGAAAGAAGGTTTGTTTTCGCAAAATTTGAAAGGAAGAAATAGTCTTGTATTTATTAAAAAATCCCCTTCTACTTGCCATTATTTTTTTCCTTTCTTTAAATAAGGTTCTATAAAATGCGGCTGACAGTATTTTTAAAAAAGAAGGTCTATAAAATACAATATCAATTAAAAAAACACTGCCATATTTAAAAAGAAAAGAAGGTAAATTAATTAGCAAAACGGCCAAAGGCATCAATTTGAAATAGGTATAAAAAATATTCAGCTGTATTTTCAATACATATTCATAATCACGGATTTTGTTGATGGATTGACTGACTTTGTGTAACACTATCGCGGATGGCTCAAAAATGCATTTATAACCCAAAACCGTAGCCCTCACTCCAATTTCTGCATCTTCATAACCCGTATCAAAATATTCATCAAAAATTCCAATGTGTCTTAGCATCTTTGTGGAATATAAAGTCGCACCTGCGCAACTTCCAATGTTTTCAAAAACGGAATTGAAATTTTCTATTGGTTCTCCATGTCCATAAGGAATGATTTCTGCAGTATTGAGCATTTTATGCCCAGCATTATCCATTTTTTTTGGATTAAAATAATTTATCATTTTACTACTTACAATATCCGCTTCATTTGTTTTTGCACTTTTTACCAAATTACTTAACCATTCAATTTCGACTTTGGTATCATTATTCAAAAGGGCAATATATTCTACATCGGGATAATCCATTAATATCATCTCTATTACTCGATTATTCCCCTTAGTGAAGCCAAGGTTTTGAGCATTCGCAATTATGCTTACTTTATCATTATTATTAAAATTTTCTTGAAGTGTCTTAAGATCATTCTTTTCTGATCCATTATCGATTAGAAAGACATGAAAGTTAGAATAAGTTTGTTTTAACAAAACCTCCATGCACTCCAGAGTGTCATCTAAGCCATTCCAATTCAAAACAATAACGGGGATCATTTGCATCTGTCTCTTATACACATCTGACGCTGCCGACGAAG
>CAJXUU010000162.1 GCA_913061325.1 uncultured Saprospirales bacterium
ATCTACACTATCCTCTTCGTCGGCAGCGTCAGATGTGTATAAGAGACAGCTCCTTAGTTGGGGGAATAATCCTTGTTCTTCTAATCATTTCTGTATAACCTGCTATAGGTTAACTGGGAACTCTCAACCTATTTCATTAGCCAAATGTGACCATCCAAGCTATTGTTACTCTCTTCTATGTAGATGTCTAAATTTTGAATCAATAAGTAAGATTTGCAGTTTGGCGAAATTGTCTTGTCTGATAATCATCTTTTCATAGAGTCTAGTGAATTTCAGTAATTATAAAAGTTCTAAGTAGTTAAAGTACCCTTAGAGTATTAGGTGAATATTCACCGCAAAAGCCTTCATTCCTTCTTAGTCAATAGGGAACCGATAATTAAGAGATATCATTTTGAAAAATAAAATAACTATAGGAAGAAAGGATAAAGCCAACTTTCCAGAATTAGGTCTGAAGAATCTTGATATCAAAATTGATACGGGTGCTTATACTTCAGCCATTCATTGCCATAAGATAGAAGAGAAAGAAGAGGATGGAAAAAAAATGGTGGTATTTACGCTACTTGATCCATCTCATGACCAGTATCAACATAAAGAATTTTCTACAGAAAACTATAGTGAAAAACGCGTTAAAAATTCATTTGGAAGTTCAGAAAAACGCTTTGTTGTACGGACCGATATTATGCTATTCGGTCATAAACATAATATTGAATTTTCCTTAAGCGAAAGAGGAGAAATGAGATTTCCCATCTTAATTGGAAGAAGGTTTTTGATGGGAAAATTTATTGTTGATTCCGCCAAGTATGATCTTTCCTATAAAATAAAACAAAAAATATTATTAACTAAATTAAAAAATAAAAGCCAATGAAAATAGTCATATTATCACGTCAACCAAACTTGTATTCTACCAAAAGATTAATTGAGGCTGGAGAACTAATGGGGCATGAAATGAAGGTAGTCGATCATTTAAAATGTAACATTGAAATTGAGAAAAAGAAGCCTAAGGTTTACTATCAAGGTGCGTATTTGGAAAATGTAGATGCGATCATTCCACGGATCGGAGCTTCCGTTACTTTTTATGGTACTGCAGTTGTGAGGCAATTTGAAATGATGAAAATATTTAGTGCTGTAGAGTCGCAAGCATTGGTGAGATCAAGAGATAAATTGAGAAGCCTTCAATTGTTAGCTAGAGCAGGAGTAGGTTTGCCAAAAACCATATTCACCAATTTTTCTAAGAATGTAGAACACGTAATTGATTCAGTCGGTGGTGCTCCGGTAGTGCTTAAATTATTGGAAGGAACACAGGGCTTAGGGGTTATATTGGCAGATACCCAAAATGCAGCAGGTTCAGTAATGGAAGCCTTTAATGGTCTCGAAGCTAGGATTATAGTTCAAGAATTTATAAAAGAAGCTGGGGGAGCAGACATTAGAGCATTCATCATTGATGGTAAAGTCGTAGGTGCTATGAAACGTCAAGGAAAAGAAGGTGAATTTAGATCTAATCTTCATAGAGGAGGTAGTGCTGATATCATTGAATTGACTGAGGAAGAAGAAGAAACAGCATTAATTGCTGCAAAAGCTATGGGGCTTGGAGTAGCTGGAGTAGATATGCTTCAATCGTCACGCGGTCCATTGGTATTGGAAGTAAATTCTTCTCCAGGACTAGAAGGAATCGAGAATGCTACAGGAACAGATATTGCTAGAAAAATAATTCGATATGTTGAGCGAAATGTGTAAAGAAGAATCTTTGTTTTTTAGAATACATTTCAATGCTCATTATTCCTTTATACATGATTTTAATAAATCTATATGCCTCAAACTGAAATGCCGCAAAGCAAATTAACCTTGCTTGGTGAAGAAATAAAACCCGGTGATAGCGTTTGCCTACAATTTGATGTCGCTAAACTACATACTCGCAATAGCATTAAGGTGCCTATTTTTGTTGAAAGAGCAAAAAAGGATGGGCCAGTTTTGTTATTGCTTGGTGGAGTGCATGGTGACGAAATAAATGGGGTGGAAATAGTCCGAAGAATTATTCGAAATAAAATAAACAAACCCATTAAAGGTACAATAATTTGTATCCCTGTCTTCAATATTTTTGGATTTCTTCATTTATCAAGACAATTTCCTGATGGGAGAGATTTGAATAGAGTTTTTCCTGGGTCCTCTAAAGGCTCTTTAGCCAGTCAATTTGCCCATGAATTCAAAAAAGAGATTGCACCCTTTGTAGATTATGTTATAGATTTTCATGCAGGAGGAGCGGATCGAGTTAATAAGGCTCAAACAAGATGCATGTTCAACGACGAAAAAACATTAGAGTTAGCCAAGGTATTTGGTGCGCCTTTTATAGTGCAATCAAAATTGATTACCAAATCCCTTCGAGAAACCTTCCATAAATTAGGCAAGACAGCTTTGCTATTTGAAGGTGGGAAATCAATGCTTTACGATGAAGAAGCGATTGAACATGCTGTGCAGGGAACTAGAAATGTAATTCATTTTCTCAATATGAAAAAATTGAAAACGATAACTAAAAACAAGTCAATTATTGTCAAGAAATCTAAATGGTTGAGGGCTTCTCATTCAGGTATGTTTCATGTCCAGATCAAAAATGGTGAATGGGTACTCAAAAAGACCTTATTAGGAATCGTCACTGACCCTTTTGGAGAGTTTGAAAAGAAAATATATGCCCCTTTTGATTGTTATATTTTCTGTGTGAATGTCTCTCCTATAGTGAATCGTGGTGATGCACTATTTCATGTGAGTCTGGAAACGGAAGAGAAATAGTCTTATCGTAGTTCTTACCAACAATTCTTTTTTTACCACTAAAAAACACGAAGTAATCACAAAAAAACCTTGTGCTCCTTCAGTTGGTGAACCTAGAACCTTTATGATGAAACTTTATACTAAAGGTTTTAGAAATTATTCGACCAATCCATGCTTCATCGCATACTTCACTAGACCAGCTGTATTTTTGGCATGTAACTTATCCAGTAGATTACGCCTGTGGGTATCCACTGTTCGGATACTAATAAACAACTTCTCTGCGATCTCAGGATTAGAATATTCATCGGCGATCAGCTTCAGGATTTCAGTTTCACGTGCTGTTAGAGGAATCTTGTCGCCATTCTCTGACGGTTTTGTTCCTTGTGTGACGTGTTTCATAAGTACATTGGTGACGTGAGAGCTATAATAAGTATCGCCTTCAAAAACTTTCTTAATTGCCCGTACCATTTCTTCAGATCCAGCATCTTTAAGGAGATATCCTTTGGCTCCCGATTCCAGGATCTTGACGATATAGTTGTCTTCTTTATGCATGGATAGTCCTAAGATTTTAATATCAGGATATATTTCCAAAATCTTCTTTGTCAGTGTGATGCCACTTTCCTCTCCAATTGTGATATCCATAAGTATTACATCTGGGATGTTTACGTTTAGCTTTTCTATGGTTTCTTTAATATTTGAAGCGCCCCATGCCAAACTCAATTCATCATAATCCTCTAACATGGCTTCTACTCCTTGGCGAAACATCTTATGATCATCTACTATTGCTACTTTCATGCTTGGTTAGATTTTATTGGCAATTCTATTATTACGGAGACCCCTTTGCCTTTTTCTGAATCTATAGAAATTGTTCCTTGTAAAGAATCAACTCTACTATTGACATTATTTAGCCCAATTCCTTTGTCACTTATATTGCTGGCCATTCCATTTCCGTCATCTTTTACCACTATGATTAATTTACCATCCAGTTCTTTAAGACTGATCTCAATGGTAGTGCAATTACTATATTTCAAGGCATTGTTTACCAATTCTTGCACAATCCTAAAAATGTTGAGGTCATGTTCTTTAGTGAGGTAGCCATCTTCAATATTTGACTCATAGACCACCACCACCTCGCCCGTTTCAGTGATTCGATTAGAGAAGTTGGAAAGTGCTGTAACTATTCCAAAATCAATAAGGCTGTTTGGCATCAAATCATGTGATATCTGCCTTATGTCTGTAGCTATTTCACTGATTGCTGTATTCACCTTTTCTAATGCATTTATAGCATCTTCATCTTTAAGTTTTCGTTTTACTGCATCGATTTGCAATTTAAGAGTACTCATATTAGGGCCTACACCATCATGTATTTCTTTCGCTAATCTCCTGCGTTCAATCTCCTGACCCAATAGCAAAGTCTGAGTAGCTCTATCTTTTGCTAATACATCCGCAGTGATATCTGTAATACTAAGAATCATACCATCCAATAATTTCTTACCATCAATTATCAGATACCTGTTATCGTGAAGAATATTGCGAATATGAAATTTCTTTCTAGATACAGTTAAACACTTCTCAATAGTTTCATGCAGTTCATCAATATTAATAATATCCAAAATATTCGTGTCAAGTACATCTTCTACATCACTTGGGATATTCAAATATTCGAGTGCTTTCCTATTTACCAATGTTATATATCCTTCTATATCGAATGACAAAATTCCAGAATCTACATTTGAAACCAAAGCATGTAAAAAGTGAATTGCCTCTGTATTTGTCTTCATAATCTATATTTTATACTTTGCGATTATTACAGTTGCATCTCCATTAGGCCTTTGATATTGATCAAACAATACATTGGCAAAATCTTGAGCATAAATTGATTCAGGGAATGGTTCAGACATTGACTTTATGCCATCACTACAAATAATTACGGTAAGTTTTGCATTAAATGAATGTTCTGTTTTATTAGTTTTTACATTTCTTACATAACCTATTCGTCCTTGTTGATTTGTTAAGTGCTGTATGGGTTTGTCATCAATGAATAGATATGCATGGGTGTCTCCTAATCCTAAATAGCTGAATTTACCAGGAGTAATCCGAGCTAATGAGCATGTGATCCCAACCTCATCATTGCTTTCTTTCATTAAAGTATTAAGTGCTGTAAGGAGTTCGGGGAGTGGTTTGCGATAGTTGTTTTCAACAAATTGTTTACACGTTTGTGCAATAGAATGTGCATCGTAGCCTTGCCCCGGACCATCTATTACACCCATTAAAATCGAATCACCATCATACTCTTTCAACACATATTGATCTCCATTATAATTGTAATTATTATCAGGAATGCTTACTAGGCCATAGTCTACAGTGTCTTTATGTAGAGGTCTGTATTTTTCTAAGACTACAGTTGTTCCTTGTTCTATTACTGATTTAATTGTGAAATTGTCAACCAGTCGTTGAGCACCTATTAGCCCTAATCCTAAACTAGTCTTCACTGTAGTGTACCCCTCTCGGCTCGCTAATTCAATATTTTGAATTCCAGGACCCGAATCAGAAATTATAACTCGAATCATTTTTCCAGAATTCAATTCAAAAATTTCAGCTCGACCTCCCTTTCCATGCCTGATAGCATTATGCGCTATCTCTGAACATGCAAGCACCATTTGTTCGGTGTCTACTTTGTCGAATCGATTTGATATGCACGTTTCACGTATTGCTTGAGTTGTTACACTGACATCGTGTTCTTTTTCCAGGAGTATAATATGTTGTGCGGTTTCAACCATTAAGACGAAATCGGCACCAGTTTGAGGCCTTGTTTTTTGTAAACATATTTGATTGCACGTTTAAGGTTTTTCTCTACTTGAATATTCTCAATTTCAATGCCAGCACTGATCATACTGGATGCGACTATTGGCTTAAAACCACAGAAAATGATATCAACTCCAATAAGCTGAAGCAATTTGTTCAATTTCTTAAGATTACCTGCCACTGCACTGTCTATTACTTCTACATTACTGAGGTCGATAATCATCATGTCATGATCATTGCGATCAGCTACTTCCATAATAGCATCATTCACTTTTTTCATTCGCACACTATCAAGCGTGCCAAAAAAGCCTGAATACAAGCACCGGTCTGTAATCTCATTGATTACAATTGGTGCCTCACCTCCAAGTACTCTTCGGCTGATTGCCACTTCTTTATTATTGTCATCCTTTTTAGATACTGCCATGATTATCTCTTCTATTTTAGATTAAAAAATTAAATATGAGTCTAAAGGTACATTCTTAAAGCACTACTCATTCTAATTATAGAAAATCTAAAATTTCATTCGTTCAATGTTTGTGAAACAAATTGTCTTATAAAAGAGCTTGTTATGCAGATATGGTCACCAATTTTTTTTGAATTTGATCACTTAAATGCTTAAAACTGTTTTTTTATAAAAAGCTTCTTCTTCCTAGTGACCAATACTCCGAAAAGGACTCTCTTCATCATAAGGCTAAATTAGTTGGTCTATAATTATCAACTTTTACTTAAACTATCAAAATTTAAATAATGAAATACTTGAATTTAGCAGTTATTGCTGTGCTTATTTTAGCCATGATTTCATGTGGAGAAAAAGCAAAAACATCTAGTCATGTAGAAGAAGTGGAGTCTATGGAAATAGATGAAACCAATGATACGAATGATAATGATATCGATTATGTCATAGATGAAGATGAAACAGAATATTTAGAAGCAGCAATGAAGGCTCTTGATGCAGGAGACAATGAAAAAGCGGTAGTCAAAATTTTGCAAGCTGCTGAAGAAATCAAAGGCGATCTAGATGAAATGGATGATCCAATACATGCAAAAAATGCCATCGAATCATTACTCGAATTTGCTGCCAAGATCAAAAGTGGCACTAAAATGTCTGGGGAAGAATTAGAGAAGACAATGTTGAAACTTGAATTCTTCTCAGACGATGATTTGGAATTTGATGATGAAGAAATTGATGATTCAAGTTCAGATTTAGAAGAATAATAATGTAGAAACAAAATTATTATGCTGGCCTCACTGCAAACATTTTTTGACAATGTGTTTGATTGTGGGGTCATTTTATGAAGTGATTTAAAAACTATTGTTAATCAATGACTTGCAAAGGAATTAACATTATGTTTTTAAATCACTTCAATATTTAAAACAATCAGAATGAATCCAATGATATATAATCTAATCGTATTCCTTGTCATATTAGTACTCACGCTTATCGTGGGATATATTGCAAATAGATTACTTACTAAATTAGTTCGTAAGTCTACAGCGGGTATGACCAATGATCCAACCAACTACAAGTTTCTAAAACATGTCGTTTTAGCATGTATATATTTAGTTGGTTTTGGTATAGCCATATATGCAATGCCCAATTTCAGAGCACTAGCAGGTTCGCTCCTTGCAGGGGCGGGCATCTTTGCTGTAGCAATTGGATTTGCAGCGCAACATGCACTTGGTAATGTGGTAAGCGGAATATTTATTGTGATATTCAAACCATTTCGGATCAATGATCGATTGAGCATTCAGGCCCATCAAGGCATAGTAGAAGATATTACACTACGACATACCGTAATCAGAAACTTTGAAAATCGTAGAATTATAATTCCCAATTCTCTAATCAGCAATGAAATCATTGTTAATTCTGATTTTGAAGATGACAAGATTGTAAAGTGGATTGACATCAGTATCAGTTACAGCAGCGATATTGATATTGCTAAAAATATTATGATGGAAGAAGTGCTCGCACACCCAATGAATCTCGACATCCGTACGAAAGAGAATATTGAAAATGGAGTGCCAGAGGTCATTGTAAGAGTCTTAAATCTTGCGGATAGTGCTGTCAATGTAAGAGCTTGGGCTTGGGCGAAAGACGCTGATGATGCGTTTGTAATGAGCTGCGATCTTATTGAAAGTATCAAGAAGAGAATTGATAAAGAATCAGGAGTAGAGATTCCTTATCCACATAGGACGGTTTATGTGAGACAGGATAATAGTGCCCTAAAGAATTAAAATTACCACCTTTTAAGATAGGCTAAATATTATTTACATACTAGACTAATATTATTGATTGTTTGAATCTCTAGATTCTGTTTATTATTAGCTTTCATACTTCTTTTTGTCAAGCCCAAAAGTTAAGATAATCTCCCAATTTTTCGGAACATTTGACATTTTGATTTCTTCTTCAATTTGATCAGATGTATAATAGTAATTATTCATAAATACTACAGCAAAAAAAATATCTCAATCCTTACTTCCAGAATACCCTAAACAGTCCTCATTTATTCCACCAATAAACCTATTTGCTTCCTCTTTTGATTTAACAAATTTGTATTCTATGGCTATTTTTAAGAAAAATTCCAATTTGAAAACGCTCAGGTGATGCCGATGGTTACAATGTCGTTTGATGAAAACTGGATTAATTTCAATCTTAGATTTGTGGTTGATTATAAGAGACGAATAGGTACTAAAGATATCATTTCTCAAAAAGCGCTAGATGCTATTCGAAATAGTGAAGGAAGAATTGAAGTAGCTTCTGCTGCTATGAATATTACTTTGTTGAAGTAGATTTCAATTCTTTTTGTTGTCTAATTGAGCATACTGATTTTAATCGTTGATCTTTAAAATCAACCTCTCTGTCATAACAATCCATAAAGGACTAAACAACAAGGTCAAGGAAATCAAACAGATCCCAATGTTATATCCAAATTCGGTAATAATCGAGGAGTTATAAGCGGTAAAACAGACAAGAAAACTCATCTCACCTATCTGAGCTAGAAGTGCTCCTCCCAATGCTGCTTCTTTCCATGGAGATCCGAAGACACGCAAGACAGCTCCATTTACAAGATGATTGACAATAAAAACAATCAACATCAACATCACAATAATATTAAGATTATCTCTTAAGAATAATAAGTCAATCTGTGCGCCAATACTAATAAAAAATACAGCTACAAATAGAATTCTAAAAGGATGGAGGTTATCATGAATCCAATCTGTCTCCTTAGCTGCATGCACCACTATACCTCCAACAAACGCACCTAAAGCAGGAGACAATCCTAGTACACCCATAAGCAATGCACCTGCAGCACAAAATACAATGGCCATAAAAACTTGCATTTCGTGATCTTCTTCTAGTGAGTCTAGCCAGGTAAACTGTATTGATTCATTGCGATAGAGGTATAAAAAAATTGCAAGGATTATAATTGCCCCTAGGACTTGTAATATGACTCCATAGGTGGATTGCGTTTGTCCTCCGAGAAATGCTGTCAATATTAAAATGGGTGCAATAGCAATATCTTGAGTGAGTAATATACTGAGTACATCTTTACCCATTTTGCTATCTAAAAGTTTCTTTTCTTCAAGAAGTTTTATGACTACAGCTGAGCTGCTCAAGGCTATTACAAAACCAAGTATTATAGAGCGAGAAAATGACCAATCCATATAATAGCCTACGACTAGCATCACTCCGACGCTCACTATTATCTGCATAAATGTACCCAAAATAGCAACCCTCCATTGCTTTACAAAATTAGGTAAGGATATTTCCATACCTATAAAGAAGAATAAAAGAATGATACCTATTTCACCAAGAAACTCAATTTGTGCTTCATCTTTAAAGATATCAAACCCAAATTTTCCAAGACATACTCCTATAATTATGTATCCAATTAGATAAGGTTGATGCATTCTCTTGAGTATATATCCTATCACTACAACTAATATCCCAACAAGGAATATATTAGCAATAGAGTCATTTATAGAAGCCATTAAGGACAGCATAGTTTTTATTTTATATTTCTGGTAGAAATAGATTTTCCTGGAACCATGAAAGATACACTATTACTTCCATGCGAACCATGCATGATACATTGCATTATGGGTTGAGTATTATACTTTGCTCCCCAATCCACTATAAAATGGGCTCCTGTACCTCCTCGGTTAGTGGGAATACCTTCTGTTGTTTTTGGAATAGCGACGATATAATCAATCGACTGCATTGGTTTTAAACGTACAGGTTTCTTCAAGTATTCTTTGACAATTTTCCCGTCTGTATCATAGTAAGTGATTTTGTTAATTATGGTAGTATCTGTAAAACTGCCACTCCTTATACTCAGTATTATCGTCAATGGAATTGTCTTTAGAACAGATTGACTATAGATCTCTGAATAGGCAGATATATATGTAGTGTCCGTATATTTTTGTGCTACTATTGGAGCTATAGAATGATCGGTGTTTCTTTCAATAGCATCAAGTCCATCAGCTGCTTTGTTTGGGTCACTTGTATAACAACTCAATATGCATACTATAAAAACAGACAGTAATATTAATAGATATTGGTATTTCATAGAATTATTTTTTTTATTAAGAAAGCAGTTCTTTTTTAACCAAATTGTTTTTCATCACTTCATCAATCTCATATATGCTAACAGATAGCAAATAGTTATTGAAATTAATCTTACAGATCTTAGTGGTATTATTTATCCTCTTTTAGCAATTTTGTGTGATTTGATATTAAATGTAAATCCATTTGTGGAAATGGTATGGCAATACTATTAGCAACAAATTTTTGACTAATACTTCTTCGGATATCACTTTTTACCTTATTTATTCGAAATATATTTTGACTGAAAAACAAAACTTGAAAATCCAAGGAAGAATTGCCAAAATTTACTAATCGTGCTTCAGTTAATGCTCTATCAGATGTATCAGGATGTTCAAAAGCACATTCTTCCAAAACTTTGATAACTAAGTCAACATTACTTCCATAAGCAACGCCAACATCGATTCTAAATCGGGTATTCAAAGTCTGATGGCTCCAATTGATTACTTTATTTGTTGTAATTAGAGAGTTTGGAATAATAATAGAAACGTCATCTGTATTCATTGCTTTTGATGTACGTAGTCCAATACTCTCAATCTTTACAATATCTCCATCTACTTCTAAAACATCTTCTATTTTTATTGATTTTTCTGAAAGTAGGATTATTCCCGATAGGATATCGTTGAATGTTTGCTGTAATCCCAAGCCTATTCCTACAAGTAGGGCTGCGGATCCTGCAATTAATACCGTTAATTTGATTCCGATCGTTTCTAAAATTAGCCCAATCGCAATTACCCAGAGTACATATTTAATTATTTGAAATAATGCATAGTTAGCGCCTTTGTCAAGTTTTCTATATTTCCCATTAGAAAGTGTTTTCTTGATTACTATTAAGAGTATTTTGGTAATTAGAAAAATTATAAGAACTACAACCAGTGTATAAATTCTGATATGAAAATCGCCTATATTTATTAATTCTAATTCTAAAAAATTCTTTAACGTTTCCATCTTATTATTTTATAGTTTGATTCCATTAATTTCTTCTTTGCTTAAGAAAGCAAATCTTTTTTCACCAGTTTGGCTGCCAACTGTCTCATATTCTTATCCCTATCAGTTTCATCTATAATCTCGACTTTTAGAATTTCTTCTATGATATCTTCTAAAGAAATGACCCCTATAAATGTGGAGAATTCGTTATAGAGACAAGCAATATGCTTTTTATTGTCTATGAAATGATTGAGCAAATCGTCGAGTCTCATTTCTTTTTTAATGGATAATAGTTCTTGTCTTATATAATTTGAGATGGGTAGATTAGCAGAAATATCTACACCGAGGAGGTCACGGATAATAATAATCCCAAGTATATCTTCAGGGTTGTGAACGCTAAATATAGGAATCCTGGAAAACCCTCTATCCTTAATTGTATTGATAAGTTCTATTGTAACCAAAGCATTGCTAGGAATCATGTAAACTACTGATTTAGGTGTAGCTATCATTTCCGCTGTGAAGTCTGAAAATGCAAGTGCGCCTAAAAGAATCCTTTCTTCATCTTTATCGATGACACTCTCCGCATTGTCTTCATGATAACGAATAATCTCCTCTATCTCTTTTTTACTCCAAATAGTTCCTAATTCATCTCCAAGTGCTTTGTCAAGTGCCCACGATAGTGGATATGCTATTGGGTACATAATAAATATAAAAAACTTCACCAACCAAACGGTTTTAGAACCTAATGTGAGCGCAAATCTCGAGAAAACAGCTTGTGGAATAATCTCACCAAATATAACAATGAGTGCCGTAGATACAACCCCTGCAATCAAACCAGTAGCCAGATCTCCTAAAAAAATAGATAGTGCGGAATTAACAGCTACATTTCCTAATAGCAAAGTACACAAGAGCAAATTTCCATTCTTTCTAACAGGGTACACCTTTATGGCTCTGATGTCTCCAAGTTTCATCTTTCGTTCAAGAGAAGTTAAATTGAGACTAAAAAACCCTAATGTTAAGCCACTAAAACATGCAGAAAGAAGGACTAAAATAAGCTGTCTCTTATACACATCTGACGCTGCCGACGAAGAGGATAGTGTAGAT
>CAJXUU010000163.1 GCA_913061325.1 uncultured Saprospirales bacterium
TACGAGATTTCTGCCTGTCTCGTGGGCTCGGAGATGTGTATAAGAGACAGACACACAACCTTTGAATAAACTCAATTGTGTTTTTTCCGTTATGTTTATTCTGTTAAAATTAAATAAATTAACTTCTTTTATCCACACTTTTTTCATCAAAAGCAATTAGATTAAAAAGTTGTCGCATGCGGGAGCGAACGCGGTTGCCATAGCGGTCTTCTAGTTCTTGGGCGTTTAGGTTGGTAGTGGCGTGGGTTTTGATTTTATTTTTTAAGTAGAGGTCGTATCTGGAGAGGATGATTTCGCCCATAACGTTGCAGTCTTTTCCGAAGTGTCTTCCGGTTGTTTCTAATCCTAGGTCATCGAAGCAGTAGTAGTTTGCGTTGCCGTATTCTTCGATGGTTTTGTAGCCTAGGTTATTGAATGAAAATGTGATATTGCGTGCTGGAATGACTTCGTAGGGTTTTTGGTGTCGGACGATGTGACGCATTAATTTCATTAAACTGGTTTTGCCACAGCCTACTGGTCCTGATAACAAAATGCCTTTGTTGGGGTCGATGTTGAATTTGGCGCAATAGTCATAATCTTTGATGAAGTAAATGCAGAGCTTGAACAGTATGACCTCATCTTCTTCGTAAATTTTGAAGTTTTTACCGAATAACATTTTTCCTTTGTGATCTAGGTAAATTAAAATCTTTTTGAAATCGTATTGGATGGTGTCGCCGACTAAAGTACCCAAGTGGTATTCTACGCCTTTTTCGATGATGATATGTGGTGGCTGGGTGTTCATGGTTTTGTTGATGAGATTACTTCGTTTCACTCGTAATGACTTCTTAAGCCTTTGGGTTATGAGCCCGACGATTGAACTCCGGGTTATGAATCCGACGCTCAATTATGAGACCCCCGCTTTCGCGAGGGCTAAAGGGGTTCATTGTAATTTTTGTTTTTAGTTGTTTTGAGGTTGTCCGTATTTGAGACAGTTGGGGATTGTTTGTTTTCGTTTTCTGAATTTTCAAAATTTGAATTTTTTAAATTTTTCTGTTTATTAATGTTTTTACTGTTTTCTAATGTTTGTATATGTTTATATATAGGTACCACTGCTTGTCCAGTGCTTGTCTCGGAATTGGGACGGTAGTTGTCTTCTACTTGTCCAGAGGTTGTCTCGAATTTGAGCATCTTAATTTTTGACCCTTTGAATGGGTTGTGGGATGGGTAGTACACTATGTAACTCCAATGGCTTAATTCTTTAATACAACGGTGATAGGTGGATTTTGAGCCTATTTTGGAGTATTGCATAACTTCTTCTCTGTTGACGAAAAATACTTCAGCAAAACGATTGCTGTTCCATAGTTGGAATAGGGCAACATACAGGCTAATGTGGGTTGGGTTAAGTCTCGAATCTTTAGAAAATTGATTAAAAATTCCGTTCAAATGTTTGATGTAATTCACCTTTTTCACAATTTATTTTTTATGTTTCATTTTCTTTGCTCGTCCAAAGAAAACGAACCAAAAGAAAGGACGCCTCTTCGATAGGAATTTCACCGCTTCCTTTCAGAGCGGTGAACCAAGCTCAAAACTTCGCGTCGCTCTGCTCCTGTCTTTCGAAGCTTTTGAGCTTATATTCTTACGAAGAGGGAGCTCCACTTCATAATTTCGCTAAAACTTGTTGTGTATTCTATTTTCAGTTAGGATTTTTTGGATTTCTTCGTAGTCGTAGTAGATAACGCCTCCGATTTTGGTGAAGGGAAGTGTGCCGTTGATGCGGAGGTTTTGCAATGTGCCTGGAGAGATGCTTAAGAGGTCGCGGACTTCTGGGGACTTGAGCCACTTTTTAGGTGAGAATCCGGATTGGTGATTGATGATTGCTTTGATGTCTTCCAGTAATTCTGCTTTGAATTCTTTAAGGTCTTCTGTTGTGATGATGTTTGCTGCCATTTTAATATGGGTTTGAGTTAATATTATGTTTATAAAAAATCAATGACTTCTCGATACAATTTTGCTGCGCAAAATCACTCGAAGTGACAAGAAAAAGATCCCTGCTTACTCGGGGATGTAAAAGCCGCCAATGGTTAACGTTTTTTAGTATTGACGGCTTTGTAGTGAATTGACTTTCGTTTGGCAAAATTGATGTGGTTTGTGCTATTTTATGCCTATGTAATACCCAGACTGGGTGATTTTTTTGCGTTTTTAGAATGAGTTTGTTTGTTGGGTTTTGGTGTTCTGAATTATGCTTTTAGGGAGTGTTTTGCATCAAAATTTATGGAAAACTTGCCATAATAATATTACCCAAGTTGGGTACACCTTGGGTGTTTATTTGATTTGATTTTTGTATGGATATATTACAGTATTTTCCTCACCCAGATTTACTCCATAAATCTGACCTCTCCAAAGGAGAGGTATTTCTTTATTGTAGGTGTATCTGTTAGGCATGGGGGATTACCCATCTTGGGTGTGCCTTGGGGTTTTGTGATGCGAGGCATTATGTATTAGTCAAGGAGGTTAATATGCGATTCCTCTCTCGAGTTCTCGGGATCGGAATGACAAGTAAAGGCTTTACTTTATGGTGATGTATGGACGCTTATTTTTTGTTAAGGTCGTCGAGGTTGTCAATGTATTTTTGGAGGGAATCTTTGAGGAGGTCTATGAATTTTGTTGGGTTTATTTTTCTGGATCTTACCTCTGTGAAGGTGTTGTAATAATTGTCGTTATCAATATTGAACATTTTTTGGACGGCCAGTACCACGCTTTTAATATCAATATTGCCATTGTTGATTTTGCCCGTAGCATACAACGCATAGGCTAGTTCGACAATTTCGACGTAGCGCCCTGTCCAATGGAGTTCGGAATCTTGGTGAAATGGGTTGATGATTGTTTCCATAGTATTTGTGGTTATTAGTTTGTTTATTTCGTCTTTAAGGTAGATGATTAGGGCATCATGCGCCAATACTGTAGATACGGTACTGTCATGGCTCGTTGAAAACTGCTTGTCGGTAAAGAAATGATATGCCTCTATATTGAGACGGATGTCCATTTGGTCCCTGATGAAATATTGATGATCTAAATAGGTAGCACCAACTTTGTAATAGTTATAAAACTCCAGATTGTTGTTGAAGAAATTTTGAAGCTTTTTGATATGGCCGTTAAGGTATTTTGCCTGTTCTTTGTTAGACCCTCTGGGGCGTTTGCTTTCGATATTGAAGCGTTTTACGTAGAAAATAAGTTTGCTGAATATTTGCGGTTTTATGATTTTGAAAAATTCAATCTCAAGCTCTGGAGTTTCGAAGGTTTTATCTATTACCAAAGGCATTATTTGGTGTAGTGTTGCCTTAATAAGTTTAATGCCCTGTTCTGATTTGTAGCGTATGTCGCTGTTTTGATTTTCTAATGTTACCAGATTTTGTTCTAATTGGTTTATTAAGTTGTAGTAGGTTTTCAAACGATTTCATTAAGATTAATATTGTTTTTTTAATTTCCTTTCATGTAGGGGAACCATGTAGAAATTTGCGCTATTAATTAATCTTCTTTAAGTTTTTAAGGGTTTTCATTGAGAGGTATTTCAAATTCTTTTTTATGGGTTTCTAATTTATTTTTGCCATCGCTGATGACATAATTTATAATTCCTTTGAGCATTATTGGCGTGCTGCCAACTATTTTTAGGGTTTGTACAAAGTTTACCGCTATTTTATAAAGCCGGATGTCGTGATTTAAAATAGGGTCGTACTGCTCGATAGGTGTACCAATTTCATTAAACTTACCCAAGGGAATAACAAAGGCGTTTTGCTCCATTTCGATGTTGAGCAGTGAGGCCTCCGGATGGTTTACTTGTTCTGTGTAGATATGCCAAGGCGATTCGATGAATGCCGTGATATGGATAGTAAAGGTATTGTTGCCATTACACTTTGCCAAAAAGCGCCATTCCACAGGGTTTGGGTTGATGACCTCCTGATTTTGCCAGAACCGAAGTTTAGACAGTGTACTTATTAATTTTCTCATTGCTAACCTAAATACTTGACACCGCCCAATAAAACAGGATAATGGCTATAATAATGATGGCCACTATCCATCTATCCCTTTGTTTACTTTGATTGTTATTTTGCACGCGCTTTATTTTTATAAAAACATGGGTACTTACACGTAAGCACCCATGCCGCAACCAGGATTGATTGCTATGAAAAAAAAATTACACTTTTTATATTGTTTCTGTCGGGGACAGGTTTTTTACTTTATTGTTTTAAGATTAGCTACGCTGAACCTTACGGTTTAGCTCACAACACTTTATTTTTATTAATAGGTGTTCGTGAATCTTCGATTTAGCTACGCTGATCTAAAGATTCCCGCCTTCGCGGGAATGACATAATACCATTTAAAAAAACACTGGTACAGATTTTACACTGTACCAGTGTAGCAATCAAAATAATAAGAGCAAGTGATGACTAATTCAAATATGCTATGAAAAAAGAAGTTTAGGCTGTTTCTTTATTCTTGACTCTTATTTATTTGGTTGTTTATGTTGTGAAAGGGATAACAGATTGCTTTAAACTGTTGCCTCGATATTTATAGAAATCTTAATGTTATCCCTTTGCAAGCTCCCAAAATTGAAAAGTTTAAATGCCTGTTTGTGTATTTTGTGAAATTTCTGGTTTTGGGTCTCGAATAACAATACATTTCATGTCTTTCATTTTTTGAACAATTTCTAAACCTTGTTCTTTTAATGCTCTTTTGACATCATCTAAATCTGTCATTACTGCATTAAGAGAAATATCAATATTTTCTTCAATACCGGTTTCGTCAATTAAGGGTAAATTTTTATCATATATTAAATCACAATTATATGAGATTGTGTTTATGAGGTTTTTAATAGGCCTATTTATATAATTTAAATGAGCAATAGATTCATTGCTTTCTCCCTTTTTATTTTGATTCTTCAATTTAATTTTTGCTTCGTCACTAGCTACTAGTGCTAAATAAGGCATACTTCTAATTTCGACGGTCACATCATAATCAAATGCATTTTTTAAATCTCTTTTCATCACTTCCCTCATTTGATTTGGAGTTCGTTTATCTTCAGGTAACACCTGACTATAGCAATATAAATTTCTACCTAAACTATAATCAAAATCAAATTTGGATGAATCTTTAATTTCAAGAACTGGCTTTATGCTATAATTTTCACTAATTTCTTTTTCATTATAAGCACTCCAATATGGCAACCCAAAATAGGCTATTCTATATATTTCAGGTAGAGATCTTCCTATAAGCTGTAAGTATTTTAAATCATACAGATAATCTTTTCCATCCTCTCTAGAGGACGGAGAATAATTTGGCATACCATACCTCCATTTTGTGACAATTGAACGTTGTATAAAATTCATTTCACTTCCACCGTTTCCCTCAATTAAAAAAAGTTCATTTTCATTAAATGCACCTAATTTTTCCTTACCTTCAGAGGAATAATCGATAAATTCAAAACTTTTACCTTCTACAAATGGTTTTAAATATTTTTCATCCAATACATTTGTTATAGCTTTTACCTTACCATTTGTGTCAATCCAATAAACAGCAGGCACCGCTCTTATATTATACTTTTTATTAATTATGCTATTAAACGTCACTGGGATTTTTAAACCATATAATTTTTGAAAGGTTTCATAATCGTTACGAATACTATCTTCTAAATCAAGACCAACCAATAATAAATTAATCTTGTCTTTATTATCTGAATATAACTGATTTAATTGAGGTAAAGGCGTAAAACTGGCATGGCACACGGAAGAAAAGATATATAATATAGTTGGCTTGCCCTTCATTTCCTCAATAGTCAATATATTTTTGCCTGAATTTTGAATAGACTCGAAGGTTATGTTAGGAAATTGTTGGCCAATTTGGATGGGATCTCCGTATTCAGATTGAGCACAGCTAAAATTTACTATAGATAGGATTAATATCCAAGTAAACCAAATGATAGATTTAGATACTTTCATGGTTATGAATTGTTATATTTATTATTGTAAGATTATGCAACATGATGGATGACTCGGGGATATTACCCCAAGTCATTCATTTATTTTTAGTACCCGGGATTTTGGGTTAAATTTATATTTTTTAATATTTCAGATTCAGGGATTGGATATAATACGTCTTCTGAATTCCAATCTGATTTTATTGGTCCTAAAACTGTAGCAGCTCGATTTGTTCGTTTTAAATCCAGCCAACGATGACCCATTTCAGAAAATAATTCATGTCTTCGTTCTTGTTCTACAGCCAATAATAATTCAGGTTGACTAGCAGCAGTTGTGTTTAGTAAACCTGCCCTATTACGAATTACATTTATATCCTCTTGAGCTCCAACAATATCATTTTGATTTATTCTTGCCTCTGCTCTAATTAAATATTGTTCAGCTAACCTCAACAACACCAAATCTTCAGGATAATTAGAATCAGTAAAATAAAATCTGACTTTATATTTATTTGGTCTATAATAAATTATTGAATTTATATCTCTCGTCGTAATCCAATTATCTTTTCTTAAATCACCAACTTCAAAGGAATTTAATAAATCACTATTTATATCCTTTGTAGCTCCTTCTGAAGAAATATAAAATATTACACCATCAGGCGTTGGAAAACCATTTGGATAAACTTTCACCAACTGTAAAATAGCTTCATTGCTATCTCGTAGAAAAACATTATTTATATCTGATTGTAAAGTATATTGGGAGCTATTTATTAAAGAAGTTGATTCTAATTCAGCCATACTATAATTTTCATTATATAGATAAATTCTAGAAAGTAAAGCGGTAGCTGCCCACTTATTGGGCCTAACTCTACTTGAACCTGAATAATCCTCTGTCAAAAGAATTCTAGCATTTGTTAAGTCATTAATTATTTGATTGTAAACTTCCTCCTCATCAGATCTACCAAGGGTCGAATTTGTTTGATAATTTGTTGAAGTAATTAACGGAACATCTCCAAATAAATTAACTAAATAAAAGTAACAAAAGGCTCTCACAAATTTACCTTCACCTTCAAGTTGTGTTTTTACATCAGGTGATAAAGTTGTTGAAGCAGTAACACCTTCAATAACCGCATTTGCTTCATAAATAATATTGTAAGCACTCGACCAGATTCCCAAAACGCTTGAATTATTAGCATTCAATTGATTCTGGTAAAATTCAGAATTTGGTGCAGTGTTGGAATAATCAATAAGTTCGTCAGAAGAAAACCCTCCCAAATAAGCAATTGAATTAAATTGACCAATAAAACTATTATTACTTAAGAGTTTGGTATACATACCTGTAGCAGCAGCAATTGCTGTTTCATCATTTTGAAATACTAATTCTCCACTGACTAATGAATTTGGCAAATCAACTTCGACAAATTCTTTATCACAGGAAGATAAGAACAATAAAAATCCTAATATTATAAACCGGTTGTTTATAATGATTGTATTAATATATTTTGATATAATTTTCATAATTTAAAATTTAAGTTTTAGACCTGCACCTATAATTTTTAAAGGAGGTAACTCCAGAAATGGTGATTCCGGATTAAAGCCAAAATAATCCGTTATTGTAAATAAATTTTGAGCCTGCAGATAGATTTGCAACTCTTTAATATTTAATTTTTCAATTATAGCTTTAGGCATGTTATATGCTAAAGAAATATTTTTGAGACGAATATAAGAGGCGTCTGTTACACTTAAATCACTGCTTGCAGCTTGACTGTAGGGTGTTGAAAACCCAGTTGTAAATTGCTGTAAAGTACTTATGTCCCCCGTCTGCGTCCAACGGTCGTCATTAAGAACTGATGACAATTGGTTGTAAAAGCCCCCAGGTTGTGTGGAAAATAAGCTCATTGAACCTGCAGCTTCTTGTTTTACAAATTCCAAGAGAAAGTTCAATTCAAAGGACTTGTAAGTTAACTGATTATAAAAACCTCCATAAAATTTTCTAGATAAATCAAGGACAACATTTCGATCTTCAACATTAATTGTACCATCGTCATTTACGTCGACCACTTGATAGAATCCCGTCTCTGGGTCGACACCATTAAATTGATACACTTTTCTAATTGAGAGTGGCTGCCCAACGACATAGGTATTAGCATAAGAAGACTCTTCAATTCCCGGATATGAAACTAACTTGTTTCTTGGAATGGATAGGTTTATACTTGTTCTCCAGTTTAGATTAGGTTGTTGTATATTGATTGTACTTAAGTCAAACTCCCAGCCCGTATTTTCAATAAGGGCACCCAAGTTTGCTTGCACTGATGAATAGCCAGTAATCGCTGGTAGATTATACCCAACTAACTGGTTTGACGATCTATTACGGTACCAAGTTGTACTTAATTGAATTCTATCATTAAAAAAACCTAAATCCAACGATGCCTCCAATTTCTTATTAACTTCCCAACTATAATATGGATTTGCTAGACCTGTTGTATTCAAATATGGCTGACCTGCGTATGTATTCGAACCTGGCGAATATGTGCTTAAATATCCATAATCCCCAATTTGGTCATTACCAGTAGTGCCATAGCTTCCTCTTAATTTACCAAAATTCAAAAATGTCAACCCCTTTTTTATTAAGTTTTCTCTTGAAAAAATCCAAGCTGCTCCAACTGCTCCAAAATTACCCCATTGTTTACCTTTCCCAAAACGACTTGAGCCATCCCTTCGGCCTGTTAAATTCAAGAAAAATTTATTGTCAAAGGAATATCCTAAACGACCGTAACCTGCATTATATCTGTACTGTGTTTCTAAATCTGTTAAAATAATCTTTGTCGAGGCTGCTTGAATGTTGCCCAATAATCCATCACTAACATATCCTTCTCCTTTAATTCTAAAATTCTTTGTATCGTTTGCTTGCCAAGTTGTGCCTAATAATATATTTAATGCACTTTTACCAAAATTAGTTTGATAAGTAATTTGTGGTTCAACAATCCAATTTTTACCAGAATAATTTAATTTTTCTGTTGAACTTAAGATAGTGGTTTCTGGATTAAAAGCAGATTGCGGGCTTAAAATTATTTGATCTGTTGATGTATCATTATATCCTAAATTTGCAGATAATGTTAATCCTTTAATTAGTTGATAACTTAATACAGCATTGGAAATTAGTCCTTTCGATTTACTATTATGAGATCTTTCAAAATAACTGTATGGATTAAGCCTATCGCCTGTGTAACCAGCCCACTCCAAATCGCCATTTTCATTATATATAGGCGCGTTGGGGGCTAATTGTACTGCATAGGAAGCAAGATTAGCATTAAATAAATTATTGTTATCCAAACCATAATTAACTGATAAACTCATATTGAATTTTTTATCTGCAGTCGTATGGTTAAGATTAAAATTTGCTGTTGTTTTTTTATAGCCAAAATCTCCTGGAAATACTGTTGTTTCATTTCTGTAGCTTCCACCCACGCGAAAGGATGTTAATTCACTCCCTCCAGAAAGTGAAGCATTAACATCATAAATGTTAGCCGAACCTCCAATTAATAATTCCTGCCAATCATTATCAGTGTTTGTGTTCCAAGTACCATTTAAATCATAATCCGCTGGGCCAGGGGTTGTACCATCATTTGCAA
This sequence comes from uncultured Saprospirales bacterium, assembly GCA_913061325.1. GTDB lineage: Bacteria > Bacteroidota > Bacteroidia > Chitinophagales > Saprospiraceae > CAJXUU01. The sequence goes on from CAJXUU010000163.1 coordinate 9,580, forward strand.
ACGCTTCATTTCGCATAGCTAAATACTGTTGTGTATTCATTACGTCCATCATTTTACTTACTGTGCCCACACTTGTTGAGGTTTGGATATCTAAATCCAATTTACCAGCTTTCCCTTTTTTTGTTGTGATTAATACCACACCATTAGCTCCTCTAGACCCATAAATAGAAGTTGCGTCAGCATCCTTAAGTATCTCAACACTTTCAATATTAGCAGGATCAATGGTGTTTAAAGGGTCTATCCCAAATGCTGATGGACTTAAAAGTTCACCAGATGAGTAAATGGGCGTTGAGGCTATAGGAACTCCATCTACTATATACAAAGGCGTATTTCCGTCCACAACTCCATTGGTTGGGTTGTATGTTCGCAAACTATTTTGCCCCCTTATTTGAATTTTCATACCGCTGCCTGCAACACCACTTGTTTGGGTAATTACAACACCTGGCATTCTTGCTTGTAATGCTTGCAATGGATTGTTAACTGGTTGTTTTTCTATTTCAGAAGCTGTCACTTTTGAAATACTACCAGTTGCTTCCCTTTTTGTAGTATTATAGTACCCAGCATTTAAAACAATTTCACCGAGTTCACTAATACTCTCTTTAAGGGTTACATTAATAATAGTTTGATTACCCACCTTTACTTCTTGGGTAGCAAAACCTATTGCCGAAAACAACAGCACATTTTCCGGATTTGGTATTGCGATGGAGTATGTACCATCAAAGTCTGTAGCTACCCCAATATTTGTACCTTTTATTAATACTGTAACTCCAGCTATTGGTAGTCCTGCTTCATCCACCACCTTACCCGTTACTTGCTGCTGATGTTGGAAGGTTTTTTCTTTAATGATGATGGTATTGTTCTCTGATAATATGATGTTGAACTTTTCTAATGAAATACTTTGGTTTAAGAGTTTATCAACTCTAATCACTCCTTTTTTAAGTTGCACTTTTGGTGCGCCCTTAAACAAATCTTCAGGGTATAAAAAGCGGTACTTCGTTTGGTCGATAATGATTTCAAACACCTCATCGATGGTCGCTTCTTTATCAACCTCAATGGTTACTTTTTCTTGAGCCAAGGTGGTTTCAACATTGAAACTGAACACGGTGGTGCATAATAAGAAAATAAATGTTCTCATAATCATTAATAGGAGCCGTTTTGATATCCCTGTTTTCGGGATATGACTGGCATTAATTAATTTAATTTGCATAAATTTGAATTGTGTTAGTTAGACATTAGTTTAATTATTCACTTTATAGGGACGAAGTCGAGACATCGCCAAATGGTTGACTTCGCTCCCTTTTTTCTTTCTTATATTATATCATGCTAATAATATTATATCATGAGATTGCCACGTCACTATGCTCCTCGCAATGACAATCTATTTCAGGATTACTTTTTTATTGTTGATTTCGTAGTCATTGATGACGCCGAAACTTTTGATGGTGTTGAGGATATCGACAATGTTTTGGTCTTTGCCCAAGACACCTACAAAACGTACATCTTCTAACTCTTTATTTGCAAAGGTGACTTCCATATCATACCATCGGGATAATACTTTCATAATCTCCTTGAGGTTTTTACGCTGTAATATGAATTCGCCATTTACCCATGCAACTTCATTACGTGCATTGATGTTTGCAACTTCAATATTTTTATTATTGATATCTACCACAGATTGTTGGCTAGGTGCTAGTATTCTGGTTGTTGGTTGTTGGTTGTTGGTTGTTGGTTCGAATGTTACGCTTACTTTACCCTCAACTAAAGTTGTGTAAATAGCGGTTTCGTCTTTATAAGCTTTGATATTGAATTTAGTACCCAATACTTCGACCTCTTGATTGCTATTCCATACTTTAAAGTTAGATCCTTTGTGTTCGGTACTATGAGATACCTCAAAATAGGCTTCACCATAAACAAGCTCTACCTGACGGCTTTCACCGTCAGTAAAACTAACCGGGTATTTAAGTTGGGTCTCGGAATTCAACCATACCTTGGTACCATCTGAAAGGGTCATTTGGAATTGCCCTCCTCTAGGGATTGTTAGATAGTTATAGACTAATTCTTGGGAAGTACTATTATTATAAATTATCTCTTCGCCATTACTATTGGCGTTTTGTGTTTGGTAGGATGTGCCTTTTTCCAATGCCACTTGTGTACCGTCTTCTAGTGTTAAAGTTGCTTTGTCAATACCTGGTTCGATTTGGTTGTTGACAATGACAGGGGTGGTATTTTCGATATGGTTATTGAACAGCGTATCTTTTAATAGGTAGGTTGACGCTAATGCAATGACTAGGATTGCGGCAGCTGTGTATTTGAAAATAGGTTGGCTTTTAAGTTTGTAAACCATCGATTTTTCTTTTCTTATGGTGCGTAAGAGTCGCTCCAATGCTTTTTTGGAATCTGGTTCATTCATAGTGTAGGTAATTGCATAGTGTGTTTGTACATAGTCTTTAAACACCTTTCTGTATTCGGGATTCTCGATCCATTTAGAAAGTGTATCCAAATCATCAGCTGTTGCCGATTTGGTAATGTACTTTACCTGTCTCTTATACACATCTGACGCTGCCGACGAAGAGGATAGTGTAG
>CAJXUU010000164.1 GCA_913061325.1 uncultured Saprospirales bacterium
GTATACACGCTTTCCAAGCGTGCGCCTTAAGCCACTCGGCCAACTCTCCAATAACATCTGCAAAAATGGAAAAACCAACCTGATTACAAAAGGAAACTGCTACTATTTTTAAAAATCGCAATTTTTTTTTTAAAAGTGGAATACGCGGACACAACATTTATTAATCCATATTTCGCATACAAGATTCAAATCAACGTTAATTTGGTGTGCCGCTAAAGTTGTTATTTAATAAGAAAATATATTTTCGCAGTTTCTTGTGGTCACTGCTGCAATTTCTTTTCGATCAATATCCAAAATCTCTTCCATCCTATTTATAACCAGAGGAATTCTTGATGGCACATTACGCTTGACTCGTTTAGGCCCAGGAGATAGGTATGGACTATCCGTTTCTAAAACCATTGAGGTAATAGGCAATTGTGCCACTACTATGTCAACACCTGCATTTTTATAGGTAACAACACCTCCTATACCAAGATAGAATCCAAGATCGATTATCTTTTTTGCCTGATCTAAATTTCCATTAAAACAATGGAAGATACCTTTCAAGTTACCATCCTGCATTTCAGAAACAATAGAAATAGTATCATCAAGGGCATCTCTTGAATGTATAGCAAACCCAATTTTATGATCTCTCGCCAGTTCTATCTGATATCGAAATGATTCGTATTGAGCTTCTGCGAATGACTTGTCCCAGTATAAATCAATACCAATCTCTCCTACAGCACTATATTTTCGCTTCTTTAGATTTCCTTCGATTATCCTAAGTTCCTCCTTATAATTTGCTTTAACATAACAAGGATGAAGTCCCATCATAGATTTACAATTACTAAAACGTTCTTCAACACTGTGCATTCTATCTATCGTTGTACTGTCAATATTTGGCATGTATATTTCTTTTACACCGACTGAGACAGCATCTGAAATAACTTCTTCTAAATCATCATCAAAATCTTCTAAGTATATATGCGCATGAGAATCTTTTATCATTGTACCTTTAATTTTCATTCAAAAAACAGAATTAGTAATTGATCTAAGCGGAATATTATATTTTTGTGCAAAAGTAGACGAAATCAATTATCTACATCATAGTTTATCAAAAGTTTAAGTTTTGGCAAAACGAAAAAAATATTATGTTGTATGGGCTGGTCATGAACCTGGTGTATATGATAATTGGAACGAATGTCTCAAGCAGACAAAAAACTTCCCTGCTGCCAAGTATAAAAGTTTCAAATCCAGAGATGAAGCTCATGATGCTTTTTTAGATCCATACTCTAAGCATATTGGCTTGGCATCAAAAACAAGTAAAGTAGTCAAAGGACAACAGGATTTATCTAAATTTGGAAATAAAATAATCTCAAATAGTATTTCTGTCGATGCAGCATGTAGTGGAAATCCAGGAATAATGGAATACAGAGGAGTACACACTATAAGTAGAGAAGAAATCTTTCGACAAGGACCTCATAAAGATGGTACAAATAATATTGGAGAATTCTTAGCCCTCGTTCATGCTTTAGCTTTACTTAAAAAATTAGACAGGAATACCCCTATCTACACAGATTCAAGAACGGCTATGGCTTGGGTTAGAAATAAAAAAGTAAAAACCACACTTACAAAAAATGCAAAGAACCAAAACCTCTTTGACATGATGGATCGTGCAATTATTTGGTTAAAATCAAACACGTATACAAATCAAATTATAAAATGGGATACTAAAAATTGGGGTGAAATTCCTGCTGACTTTGGCAGAAAATAGGCTACTTAGTCTTAGCAAATCTCAATCTATAGTCTGCATTCACTTTTCCTTTTTTGATTTGATCAAGCTTTCTACTTATCATTTTCTTTTTTAATGGCTTCAACTTTTCTGTAAACAATTTACCTTCAATATGATCATACTCATGTAGTATTACTCTTGCATTTATACCGTCATATTCTTCAATAAACTCATTAAAATTTTCGTCTTGATATTTAATTTTAATTTGCTCATTTCTTTCTACATCCCCTTTTACATTAGGTATGCTCAAGCATCCTTCTTCATAAGTCCAAGGCTCACCACCTTCTTCTAGCATTTGAGCATTGATAAATGCTTTTTTTATACCTTTAGCTTCATCCCCATCGTCCATTGCTTGTACTGTATCAACCAAAAATAAACGTAAACTTTGTCCTATTTGAGGAGCAGCAATTCCTACTCCTTCAGCATGGTACATTGTCTCCCACATATCTTCTAAAAGCTTATCTAGCCCTTCAAAATCTGTATCTATTACTTGTGCTACTTTTTTCAATACTGGTTGACCGTAAGCATATACTGGTAAAATCATCTATTCTTTCTTTTTCTATTATCCATTTTTCACTTACTATATAGAGTAAGCACCTTAAGGCATTTCTGTTTCATTAAATATGCCCCAAATATTTTTGCAAAATTAAAACTGCACTTATTTTATCAACCAAGGTTTTATCTCTTCTTTTTGACTTCTTAATACCGCTCTGAAGTATTATGCTTTTGGCCTCTATTGAAGTCATCCTTTCATCTTGATAATCAATGGTTACATCAGGAAATTCCTTTGACAGCTTATCCACAAAATCATCAATATGTTCTTGTAAATATGTACTAACCCCATCTCTATGAGTTGGCTTACCAAAGACAATTTTTTCAACTTTTTCTTCTTGAATATAATTTTTTAAATACTGAAGTAATTCTAAAGTTGGTACTGTCCCAATGGCGGATACAATGATCTGCAGTGAGTCAGTTGCAGAAACACCACACTTTTTTGTCCCGTAATCAATACCTAATATTCTAGCCATTTTTTATTTTAATGCCAATTACAAGACTAAACCTTGTAAACTTGGGCAAATGTATTAATATGTATAGACTATAACTAATGCACAGCTCTTATATGTAGTTCAATTTCAAATAATTATTTTTGTTAGCAAACATCTAAACTATACATATTTACTTTTGGATAAACACCAATAAAAAAAAAAGACCCCCTTCAACTTCATGAAGGAGGGTCCCATCCCAAAAACAGTAAATCTTTAGTAGAATTTACCTACATGTATTTTAGTCAATCAAGATCATCTTTCTTGATGCGTTGTATGAGCCTACCTCTAATCGGTAGTAAAGCACTCCAGAAGCACCTAGGTCAGCTCTATTAAGAGTGATTTGATTGGTTCCTTTTTCAAATGTTCTTTGTATTCTAGATAATACTTTACCTGTCATATCAAATACTGTTAGTGTACCAGCTTTAGTTACTGGTAATTCGAATGCTATATTCGTTGATTCAGAGAATGGATTAGGTATGTTTTGATACAAAACAAACTCGCTTCCTATTTCATCTTCTCTACCTTCAATAACAAACTCTATATCCATTGTTTCTAAGTCATCATTGTACATCTCAGCTTTCACGGTATTAGAAGATATATTCAATTCTTTTGAAATTGAACCAGACTTCGTTGCTGTGAATACTAATTCTACTACTGCATTATTTTCATTAAGTGAAACTCCTGTAGCGTGATTCCAACTTAATGTGATAACACCTTCTGATAAACTTGCAAATCCGACGTTATCTTCAGAGATATTGATCGTCTCAGAAATTACATCTGCAAAATTTAATGCAGAACCAGTTTCTAATGTAAATTGTAATCCTGTAGCAACAATCGCCTCAGAAATTGTAACTGGGACAACAACTTTATCTCCAGCATCAAAATTTTGATTTGCTACTTTCATCGATATTGTATTACCTGATCTTGTAGCTGTACTTTGATTATCAAAATTTGCAGTTACATTATCATTAACATCACCTACTTTTATCGCAACGAAATCAATATTCATATCTGTATTCAATGCATCTATATCATAAGATTCCGGAAGGTTTTCAGAGAACGGATCAGTAGCATCAGCAAATACATAGTTTGCATCGATGAATCTCCAAGATCCATTATTCGGAAGCTCAGTTATAGTTCCTAGAATCAATTTTCTCAATTCTAGTAAATCACTTGCTGAAATTTCTTCATCATTATTTATATCCGCAGCGATGATCTTGTAAGGACTTACTAATTCTTCTAATTCAAGTACATGTCTTTGAATCATTACTAAATCAAGTGTTGACACACCATTTACATAATCATCATTTTTTAAAGGCGATACTGAGTAAGTTCCTCCCATAGGCATTAATGGAAATGCATATTCTCCATTTTCATTAGTCATTTCTACATCTAGCTCACTTCCTAATAACTGAACTTCAGCATTTTGCAACTCAATATCTGTAGTAGTTGCTATGATTCCTTCTACTCTTAATTCCAATCCATCAGGACAAATCCCCATGTTATCTTGAACATTTAATGTAGCCGTACAATAAGATTGTATTACACCTCCTTCTGGAGTTACTACTCCAGCCCAAACATCTACAAAATTATCCCCAAGTTCATCACAAGTAAAGACTCTTCCATTATTAACAGTGATTAGTATACCATTTCCTGCATCTACATTCCCTTGTGGTGAAACAACAATTGAATCAAAAGAAATATAAACTTCATATCCACAAGGATGGGAACTTCCAGCATCTAAATCTGTAGCCCACATTTGAACACTTCCTCCGCCGTTTCCATCTTCCATAAGATCTACAGCTAAGCCATTATGACAATATGCTGTTGGTGTTTTACAATTAACGATAGAGAAAACAAACTCTTTACTTGTTAAATTACCACACTTATCAGAGAATGTATATAGTACTTTATGTGTACCAATTGGATAAGTTCCGCTAGCATTAATCGCATTTGCACCAAAACCATAATCAGTTTGTGGCAAACCATTTACGAATAATATATCATCAAGCTTTCCATCATTATCATTATCGGTATATATTGTATAAGACCAATCAAGGAATTCTGTACATACATCAGATGAAGTGGCACCTAATTCAATAGCACCATCCGCACAATCAGAATCATAAGTACAAATACTCTCAGGACCAGTAGTAACAATTTCTGTTGGTCCTTGACTATCACTCACTTTAATAATTTGTACGTGTGTCCATGACGGATAAGATTGACCACCAGAAGGGTTAGTATCAAACTGACACCAATCAATTACAGTCCATGTTCTTACAATTTTAAAACATGCATTACCATTTGGATTATTGAAAGGGAAAATTTGATCTTCATAATTCGCACCAACTAGATCACAAACTCCTTCATTGTATGTAGGAAATTGAGATAACACTGGTAAATTTTCAGGAAGATATGCAACTCCTGTTGGATCATCACAGCCTTCAATTGCTTCTGGATCTAATGGCCAAGTGATATCATCACCGAAATAATTAAAAAGATCTAGTGCCGTAAAAGTTATCGTTTGTGTACATACGCTATAGTTAGTTGAGCCAGGCTCCCCTACTGATATAGTTCGTGTTGCAACACCAATATTACATTGATTTAAGCCAGAGACATCAATTACATCCTGTGGTTGTTCATTCCCACAATTATCAGAAATATAGTAATCGCCAAATGCCGCACTTAAATTAGCGGGATCATAAGCAAAATCACATGTAACTTCAATAGGGGCTGGGCAAGAAATAGTTGGTGCCAACTTATCTTGTACCTCAACATTAACCATACAATCATTTACATTTCCGTTAGCATCTGTTGCTCTAAGAACTACCATTACATCAGCTCCTTGGTCTATACAACAAAATCTTACATATCCATCAAATAATTCATCATCTTCAGTAGTACAATTAGAATCAGTATCACATGGTACACCGTCATCCATTCTTCTTACGGTAAACGTAACATTAGTACACTCATCATATGAACCATCATCAAATACTGAGGCATTTACATAAGCGCAACCATCAGAAGTTAAAGCTACTGTCGTATTCTGATCACATATTACAACTGGTGGTGTATTATCTTCAACTTTTATTATAAATGAACAAGAATTTAAATTTAAACACTCATCGTATACAGTATAAGTAATAATATTATCACCCAATTGTAATTGAGCTAAACCACCATTTGTATTCAATGCAGGTCCATTACCATATGAAACTCCATAAGTAAGTTCACTTTGATCACTACAGTTATCATATGCGTTAATAGCAGGAAGAATTACTGAAGCTTCACAAGAACTTCCATTCGTGCTAATCGTATAACCTACAGGACACGAAACAACTGGTCCTTCATTATCAACTATTTCTATCATTTGTAGAAGAGAAGTGTCTCTTTGTGGGTTTGAACATGACCATTCATAAATATCCCATCTTCTCATTATTTTTTTTGCGCATCCAATAGGAGGAAGCTCAGTATCCACATAAGTTACAAGTAGGTTACAATCTTCAAACGAATTAGGATATAAATCTACTCCGTTGATTGAAGGAACTCCAGTACCATAAATCGTAGGTTGACCATCTACAACTAAGTCTAAAGGAGAAGGTAAACCATTTGGCAGTTTATTATATACACTATCACACTCCAAATGTGTTTCATTTTGTAACAATAAACTTTTTGGCCTTACTATATCTTCGAAATCTTGAATTCTTAAAACAGAAAATTCGAAAGTACACTCTTCAGAAGATAATCCTTGGTCATCTACTGCAATATAAGTTACGAATACTGTTTTTAAAATTTCATCTGAAACATTAGGGTCATCGCAGTTATTCACAACTACACTATCAGGCTTCGTCTTGATCATTTCAAGATCAGTATCGCAATTATCTGTAGCTATAGGAACAAAATTTTGCAAATCAAAACAAGTAATATTATCAGGTGCTTGATCACAATCCATAACTGGAGGTAATTTGTCTTCTATATATAAGCTACCCCAGCAAGAATTATTAGTCTCTCCATCATGCACTATAACTTCAAGAGTTTGTCCTATATATTCTGAAGTTATGGTTGCATTAGGTATAGGGTCGCCGTTAGCATCATTCACTATTACAGACAATTGATCACTTACACATCCAGATGTATCAGCAACCATACCAACTGTAATTACAGCTTGGCAATTTGATGTCATATTATCAAGTGAGATATTTGTCATGCCATTACAGGCAAGAGAACATTGACTTTGAGCATTGAATGCTCCAAGCATTAGAAATAACAAACCAAAAGTAAATTGGTAGGCTAGTTTTTTGTGAAACGTTAAGTTCGTTTTCTTCATGAGATCCGTTTTTAAAAATTAAAAATTTTACTGTTTGGGGGATAAAGTTTTAACAACAAAACTCTATGATCCCAAAATATTGTGATTATTAAATTTCTTAATTAGTGCTATAAGCCAGAGCTTATGCATGGATCTATTATCAAAATGTGGTTGGTATACGGAATGGTTAATTCCTAGGTAGGAAGTATTATCAAAAATGGTTGGTATACACACATCACATGTGTATTTATATAAGGCAAAGATAAGGACGATTTACATATTACATAATTATTTTATATAATAATTGCTGCCTATCAGTATGTTACGTTAATAGAAAAGACCAAAATGATGAAAACTAGACTCTTAACCATCTAGACAATAAATTCTTACACATATAAATTATAATATTTAATAAGAATAAAAAAAATGAAATTACTGGATTAAAAAACTAAAATTCTTCGATTTTACAGCTCAAAATGAAGATTATGCTTGCCTACGTAGCTTAAAATGCAACAATAAATAAATAAATAGCTACAGTATATAAAGTATATAATAGATCCATTTAAAACAAAAAAGCCCCCCTTCATTACTGAAGAGAGGCCATCCCAAAAACCGATTTAAATTTAACTCAGTTTCGAGTCTATCTTAACGATCATTATTATTCAATGATGATCATTTTCTTAGTTGCTGTGAATTCACCGCTTGCTAATGTGTAGTATAGTACACCACTAGTTCCTAATTGATTAGCACTTAAAGTTACAGAGTTGTAACCTCTTACGCCAGCAATGTTTTGATTAGTGATTACTTTACCAGTAACATCAAATACAGTCAATGTAGCTTGTGCAGCTTCTGCAAGGTTGAATGATACAACAGTTTGTCCTTTGAATGGGTTTGGCTCATTCTGGAACAATTCAGTTGCAGCAATTGTAGATACATCACCTCTAGTTGAGATTGTTACATCTCTAACTTCTAATGAAGTTCCTACATAAGCTTCAGCGCTTGTTACTTTAGATGTTACATCGATCATATTACCAATGTTACCATCTTTAGTCGCTACGAAAGTTACTGTGAATACTGCTTCTGCATTTCCTGCAGATTTAGCAACAGAGCTATTGTAAGATACAGTAACTAAGTTGTTAGCAAGTACACCAACATTTACATCTGTCATTTCAACAGCTCCATTCTGTACGTTAGCGAACTCAAGTCCGTTAAGTTCCATAGTGAACTGGTATCCATAAACATCAGCAAAATCAGCACTTGTGAAAGAAACTTCTACAGTTTCACCTGCAGTTACTTCTTGATTAGTGATAACAAACTCCACAGTGTTGTTAGATCTTACTTCAATCGTTTGATTTTGTAAGCTTGCAACAGCATTGTTATTTACATCACCAACTTTCACACCTACCATGTTGTTAGACATCATATCAGTAGTTACGTTAGTCAATTCAACCGCGTAATCAACATCAGTTAAGTCTAAATCAAGCGTTAATTCTTGATCAGCGTTAACAAATCTCCAAGAATCATTCGTAGGAAGTTCAGTGATAACACCTAAGATTAATTTTCTCAATTGAGAAAGATCACTTGCTTTGATATCGTTATCAGCATTTATATCCGCTGCGATTAATTTATAAGGAGAATCAAGATTCTCAAGTCCTAAGATATGTCTCTGAATCTTAACAAGATCAAGAGTAGATACACCATTAAGATAATCTACATCTTTGTTTGCTTCGATTACATAGTCAACATTCATTACGTTATTTTCAAATGCATAATGTCCAGCATCATCAGTCATATCAGACTTAGGATACTCAGCAATAGCTGCACTCAATGTAGTTTCTACATTAGAAACTGCAATACCTTCTTCAGTTAAGATATCACCCGCAACATCTGGTCTAGAACCTCCATCTTCACATAGACCTTGGTTATCAATGATTGTTAAGAATACAGAACAGAAATCATTATTTCCTTTCTCATCCCAAACATACATTTGAACCTCTACTGGAGAGTTAGCAACGTCTTCACAACCGAATGTTTTGTTAGGAACATAATCAGTTCCACTGAATGAATACAATAAGTCTTCAACAGCAGTACAGTTATCATAAGATCCTATATTAAAGTCAGAAGCCCAAATTTCGACACCTGGGTTACCATCAGGACCCATATCCATTACTGCAGTACTTACTGAAATACAGTAAGGAGTTGGAGCTTTCTTATCTACAACCATGAAGTCATAGTTACATGTATGAATATTGCCACAACCATCTGTAACTTTCCATCTTACTTTATGACTACTCATACTACCAGAAATATCTGGAAGAGGCACTGAAACAGTTCCTCCACTAATTGTAGGAGATAAGTATACATCACCAATACCATTACCATTTGTATCATTAAAGCTACTATCAAATGAAGGTAAGAATGAGCTATACTCTAAATCATCAGTACCGTCTCCCCAAAGGTCAACAAATACTTGCCACTTCAACCATCCTGTAGGGCAGTTTTCACTTCCCGGATCCATTGCTACGTTAGTAAGAGTGATCTTAGCTTCACATACTATACCATCATCATCAGAATCAGAGTGATCATTAATTGCAAACATTTTATCTTCACAATCTTCGATTACTGGGTTAGTTTCGTCAGTTACTTTGATAACTTGTATGTGCTCCCAAAGACCTGAACCATCCCAATTAGGATTGTTTGGATCATAATCACACCAGTTTATTACAGTCCAGTGATTAACTAGTTTGTAACATGCTCCGTCTTCAAAAAAGAACGTATCAGTCTCTACAGTATATCCAATAACATCACAAGGACCAGCAACCCATGTAGGTTCTCCTAAAGCAATATCATCAGGACAATTAGATGCAGTAAAATCTCCTACTTGAGAGAAACTAACAACTGCATCAGCACCTGGAAGAGCATCCATAGTTATTGTTTGGTCACAGAAAATATCTGATCTTCCAACAATGTTCCATCTTCTTCTTACAAATCCTTCGTTACAAGTACTCAAGTTAATGATAATATCATTGTACTCAACATCGATTCCACCACATGAAGCATATCCATTAGCTGAACCAGTCATGTTAAGATCAGTATAATCCATATCACATGTAATTGTTACATCTGGAGGACAAACGATAGCAGGAGCCAATTTATCTTCAACTTTTACGAAAGTCCAAGTTTCATTGTAGTTATCACCTGCAGTTCCAAAGATACCATCCATGTCACCATCATCCCATACTCTCATCCATACTTTTACATATCCAGGATCAAGTTCACCATCACCGTTCCAATCTACTACAGCGTTAGTGATATCATCACAACAGAACTTAACGTAAGCTCCACCATCTGGATCATAACTAGGAGAAGAAGGATTAGGACTTCCATCTTGTGGGTGTCCATCAGCATTATAAGTAGCATTACCTCTAATATCACAGTTATCTTCATCTCTTCTGATTTCCAATATGATATCAGTACAACCATCGTGTGAACCATTATCAACAGAAGCAGCAAATAATTTTGCTAATCCGTCAGTACCTGTTCCACTACTAGTTAAACTAATAACGATGTTTTGCTTAGCAACTGCAACTGGAGGAGCTCCGTCAACAACAGTAAATAAAGCATCTACAGAAGTTACGTTTCCACAACAGTCAGAAGCTGTATATGTAAATGTGTGAGTTCCTTTTGGCGCACCTAAAGCAGTGTATCCATCAGCAGCGTCACCAACAATAATAACACCAGCAGGTCCACTTACAGAGTAAGTAAGATTATCAGTACAGTCATCATGTAATTCCCATGGTTGTGGTATAGCTATATTAGCTTCACATCCCCAAGGATCAGTACTTACTGTTACATCTTTAACGATGAAAGTAGGTCCATCATTATCAACAGCTTTGATAAGTTGAGTATAAGGCACAGTTTCGTTTGTACACCAGTCTAATAATGTCCATGTTCTGATAACTTTCACGTTACCGTTACAACCAACACCACATGCAGGTATTACCTGATCAGCATAAGTAGCATAAATGTTACAAACATTATTATCTACTGCTTGCGGGTGCATTCCATTATCACAACCAAGTTGGAAATAGTAAGGGAATCCGAAAGGAGTACCTTCATTTCTCTCCACAACATCTAACGTACAGTTAGCTGAAAGAGGACTATCTGTAGTCAAAGGATTATCAAAGAAAGCAACGATATCTTCAGGAGATGTTCCTGATCCACATGGTAACTCAATAAGAGCTGGTGGTAATAAGATATCAGAGATGCTGATACTATTAACAGTAATAGTTTGTACACATCCGTCAGACACGTTTCCTGAAGCATCAGTAGCAAACCAAGTTCTTGTAATTACACTACCATCACATCCGTTATCAACTTCTGTATCAGAGAATGTATAAGTTGTATTTCCACAAGCATCTTCATCTGGTACACCAGCTTGAAATCCGCCAGCTCCACCATTAATGATTAATGAGAAATCAACAATAGTAAAATCACCCGCTGCATTCAATGTCCAAGTTCCACCAGAATTCTGTCCATTAACTGCCGCTAAAGGAGTATATGGGAATCCAAATCCTTCGTGAACTGTAATAACAGAAGAAGGAACACCTGTATTGAATTGAACACATGTCAAACCATCAATAGCTTGATCATCTGTAATCCAGTTCAAGTTTCCACATCCACCAATACCAACAGGCCAGATAGATACTTCTGTTCCATTCGGAGAAGAAACAGTAGCTCCCCATCCGAATTGAGCTCCAAATGTAACTTCAACGTTTACATTCAAATCATTAATGGTAGTTCCACAAATAAGTTCAGTTGTATATGCATTGTCTCCTGAGTTAGCCACAGGTTGGAATGATGCATTTAACGGATCACAAACTACAGGACTATTAATAGGATTAGATGTACATAGTATCTGTCTCTTATACACATCTCCGAGCCCACGAGACAGGCAGAAATCTC
>CAJXUU010000165.1 GCA_913061325.1 uncultured Saprospirales bacterium
CGAGATTTCTGCCTGTCTCGTGGGCTCGGAGATGTGTATAAGAGACAGGTCCATACCTATCATATCTAGCCTTTTTATCCGCGTCGCTTAGTATTTCATATGCTTCTGCTGCCTCTTTGAACTTTTCCTCTGCCTCTTTATTGTCAGGATTTTTATCAGGGTGAAACTTCATCGCAGTCTTACGATACGCTTTTTTGATTGTAGTAGCCTCAGCTCCTTTATCAACTCCCAATATTTCGTAAAAATCTCTTTTAGCCATTCTATTCTTTAATTTTCTTGTTGATACCTTACTTGATTTAAGTTAGTATCAAAATCTTTGCTTCTGGTTTATTCTCCAACGACCACTTTGGCGTGTCTGATGATCTTTTCATTCAAGTAAAAACCTGATTCGATAGTATCAATTACTTTACCTTTCATCTCGTCAGTAGGAGCCGGTATTTTAGTGATTGCTTCATGTAATTCTGGATCAAATGCTTCTCCATTACTTACCATTTTTTTCAATCCCTTACCTTCTAGGACGTTATATAGCTTGTTGTAAACCATTACAATTCCTTCGCTCAGGGTCTCTTCTGTTTTTTCGTCTTCAGCGCTTGCTTTGGCTCTATCAAAATCGTCCACAATAGGTAACATCGCAGATAGTGCATCTTGTCCTGCATTCTTCAAAAGATCCATCCTTTCTCTGATATTTCTTTTCTTGAAATTATCAAACTCAGCGAATAATCTAAGATGCTTATCTCTTGATTCCGCCAATTGGATGTTTAGCTCTTCTATCTCTGCTTGTAAATCAGCTATTTTTGGCTTTTTTGACTTTGATTCTTTTTTTATATCTATTTGCTCTTCAGATGCATTTGCACTGGCAGCTTTATCTTTGCTCATTATATCTTTTAGTTTTTGTAACACTCCTTAATGATATCAATAGTTGCGCCATTGATGATATGGGGTCATTATGTCATTGTATAAGGTACAAAGATGTCAATTGGGAATAGAATTTTGGAGTAGACTGGCATTTTGTCTGTAAGTAAGAAAGTTTTTTAATCAAAGAGTTAGCTAGACTATTTTGGAGCTATATGAAAAGTAAGCATTCAGATTTTCTTCTAAAACGAGCTGTTCCAATTGAAGATAGCGTCTAGTTAAAAATATTTTTTTTAGTCGAAAGTAAATCTCATTATTGTTACTTACTCCTGAAAGTTATTTCAGTATTTAAATTGATAATGTGTTATATCAAAAAGATCAATTGTAACGATAGCCGTTTTGTAAAGTGACTTACCTCAATGTTTGTCAATTTTAAGTTCATGAAAGTTAGTAGTTTAATATTTGAGTGTAATCGTCTCATGAACATCTGGATTCAGATAATATCCGTTTAAACACGGATAAATAATCTTCTTTATGTAATTTGGTAAATTGCTGATTATCAATTATATCAGGTTAAATACATAACGGATATATGTGGTGGTGAACATATACACTTGTTCTGTGTCATAAAAACGAATAGTAAGTCAAAGTCAGCGAATTCTAATCAACTATGGCAATTAAAATTGTAATTTTGAATATTGAAAACAAAAAATGAAACTATCATTCACTCTCTTTCTAATCGCTATTTGCTCATTTCAAATTAAAGCAGATACATTTCACTATACTGTTGTAGCCAAATCTGGTCTTAATTTAAGAACAGAAAAGAATCTAAATTCAAAGATGATTACTATTGTACCCTATCTAACTGTTGTCGAACTTCTTGGAAATTATGCAAATGAAAAAATTACTGTTGAAGAAGTAGAAGGTTTTTGGGTTCATGTTAGGCATAACAAAGATGATGGCTATTTGTACTCTGGTTATTTATACCCCGGGCTTATCCTTTATTCAATTAATGAAAAAATTCTGTCAAATTTCGTCGTTCTAGATGAATTTAGTCCTGAATAAATAGAAATGAAAAATGGAATATATGAGAACTTAAATTTTTTATTAATTGATTATTTTGAAAACTGGTATGGAGTAGTGATTAATAAAAATGAAACTATTCTAACTAAAGTGGCAATTAATTATGAATTCACTCCTCAAAAGGTTCAGCCTTCATATGATTTAATCGAAAATGATTTACAATATTAATTACCGTATAGGGATCCTTTCCCCGTTGAATATAGTGTTCTCCAACGTGATGCTTTTAATTTTTTCGTTGGAAGTGATATAGAATTACAAACCTCCACAAAATCTCAATTAATAGAGAATCCAAAAGACGGTGAAGATGGAATATTTTTATATCCATGGCAACAATTACATTTCAATACCCCAAGTAGTCTTATTCAGGCAAGAGTAAAATATGAAGAGAATAAATCTAGTCCTCATTATAATTCTTATTTGTACGAACTCTTCTTGAAGAATTATTCCAATGAATTAGAAACTAGAATTCCAATTAATGGTGAAAATTATAGCTTACCAATAGAAACTTGTGTTAGCAACTAAAGTCCTCGAATTATATGGACGGGGGATTTAAACTCTGATGATGGTTCAGATTTTATTATATTTCCAATGAGTATGGTAGAAGGTTGTGGTGAGATATTTAATGTATTATTAATGTCCAATAAAACTGAGAAACAGATTGAATATAAAAGTGCAGGAGGATTAAATTGGAGTAGTATAATCACAGAAAATTAACAACGACGCAGAACACCGTGGATAACGACAATGCCGGCTAATCGCCGCCAATGCGTCTCCACCCACGTTATGCACAATTCTTCAGATAAGACCGACCAAAATTGATGCTAAAAAGTATCAATTTCTCCTCGGCAAATTAATTTCCCTCGCTAACGATAATAGATTTAAATTAAGGGTGGTTCTATCAGAGACCGGTTTTTTAAATGGTATCTCTGTTCATTTCGATGGACAAGTCCCAGCGCAATTCTGGTACAAGAAGTAAAAAGTCCCTAATTCGTAGTTAGGGACAGTTGATAAATTTCAATGGTGGCCCGTCAATGAGCGAGGACCCCGATCAGAATAATTTTCAAATATAAAGATACTTCTGTTAGAGCCTTTTTTATAATCTAAATCAAATAAGATGGAAAAGGAGACAATCTCGATGAGAATCATCAATCCTAATTGTGCAGGGATAGATGTAGGAAGCGGAAGTCATTTTGTGGCTAATGGACAGAGCAACAAGGAGGTACGAGAATTTGGTGTGTATGCTGAAGATCTTAAAGCAATGAGTGAATGGTTACATTCTCAAGGTATCATATCGGTTGCCATGGAATCCACAGGAACATATTGGCAAAATCTA
The DNA here is from genome assembly GCA_913061325.1 of uncultured Saprospirales bacterium. Classification (GTDB taxonomy): domain Bacteria; phylum Bacteroidota; class Bacteroidia; order Chitinophagales; family Saprospiraceae; genus CAJXUU01. The sequence continues at coordinate 3,269 of CAJXUU010000165.1, forward strand.
TTTGTAGAGCTGATGAACTCAGGTCTTGAAGTGATACTTACAAGTGGAAAATTCACCAAAAATATCAATCGAAAAAAGACAGATATTATGGATTGCCAATGGATACAAAAAATGCATACACTAGGTTTGTTACCATCAAGTTTTCTACCTGATGAGACAACAGAAAAGCTTCGTACCCTTTGTAGACATAGAGCCAATATGATCTCTCAGAAAGCCGATGCATCACATAAGATGGCGAAGTTTCTTAAGTGGTTAAATTTTAGATTAGATGTAGTGGTAAGAGATGTGACAGGCTTGACAGGAATCAAGATAATAAGTACCATCTGCAATGGGAATTTAGATCCTATATCATTGTCAAAACACCGACATTACAATTGCAGGAAATCAGAAGCGGAGATAGCCAAAGCATTAGTGTCAAATGAAAGGAGAGATTATCTATTTGGCTTGAAGCAGGAGTATTCAAGATATAAGTTCTACAAAACTCTGATCGAAGATTGTGATAGAGAGATTTCTGTGTTCCTGCAGATCATAATTGATCAAAAAGAAGATGTGGTTGATGACTTGCCAGAAAAGAAGCCCTACAAAATACAAAACAAGAATGGGATCAAAGGAGTGGATCTGAATATTATCGCATATCAATACTTTGATGGAGTGGATTTGATGGACATCCCAGGAGTCAGCCACAGCACTGTGCTGACCTTCATGAGTGAGATAGGCCCAGAAGGTTTACAGAAGTTCTCTTCGGCAAAGAAGTTTGCTTCAGGCTTAGACTAGCACCAAATAATAAGATAAGTGGAGGAAGAGTTTTATCGAATAGAATACCAAAGGGAAGCAATCGGCTCAAAATAGCACTACGGAATGCAGCCTATGCAGTAGGCAATTTGAAAGATTCAGATCTAGGAAAGTTTTTCAAAAAGATAGCCTTCAGAAAAGGAAGACAAGCTGCTATTACAGCAACAGCAAGAAAAATTGCGGTGATACTATGGAATATGGTTACTAAAAAGGAAAAGTACAATCCAACAAATGAATATGTATTCTTAGATGAAAAGCGTAGAGCTATTGCTCTACTCAGAAAGAAAATTAGTAAATTCGGCATCGATCCCAATGAATTAGGGATCTTTAGTAGACCAAGTTACAAGCTCGCACATGAAAAAATAATATCTGATAATCAGTGAGTTAGCGAACTTTAGTCAGAAGCTAGAAAAGACAGAGTTTAAATTAATTTTTGTATTTTAGCTATTATTAACTAACTAAAACACAATAATATGAGAACACTAATTAAAATTTTCTTAAAGACTGGATTTGTAATTTGCGCTCTGCTTTTTATGAGTTGTAACGAAAACAAAATAGAAGATTCTGTGATGGCTGAACAAGAAATCCCAATGCTAGAGGCAGCCTCTCAAGAATACGCTGATCTTGCTCAGAAATCTCTTGACCTATTGTCAGAATTCGATTTAGAAACATGGAAAGAATATTTAGCTGATGATGTAGAGTGGTATTGGCCAGATGGAAACTCCGAAAATCGTCATGCTATTAAGGGGAAAGAAGAACTTATAACGTGGTGGAAAAACTGGCAAGAGACCACTGGTGGACAAATGTCATTTACAAATAATACATTATTACCTATTAAAGTAAACACAGCATCAAATTACTATAAATTGGTAGGTACAGGTGTACTTGCCTATACTGATTTGACAATCTCTCTTCAGGATAAATCGACCTCTGTTAGACAGCATATGGTCTTCATGTTTGATGAGAATAAAAAAATTAGCCATGCATTATTATATTATGACAGAACTGGAATCATTGAATTGACGAATGTAGTATTTGGAGAGACCGAGTAAAGACAGCATATTAAAAGCCTATGTACAACAAAGCATATAAAACATAGCTTATTAAGCACAGGTTATTAAAGCTTGTGCTTTTTTAATACATCCCAAAAATAAATAAAAGTTTTTATTGTCAAACCGCTACTTTTCATTTACAAATTCGTTAGTGCCTGTATTAAAAGTAAAGCCCTAGCCTTTTTTCCGAAACACCCTATACTCCTTACAGTACATCTGCAATGTCTCATCCAAACCAGTATAATCACTCCATCCCAAATCAATAGATTTTTGATTGTCATATTTAGAAGTATGTGATGAACTTCGTATAGTTTCACGCGTAATGATCGGTTCTTTGCCGGATAGAAAACTTCGAACCCTTTCCAACCTCCAAAAGATTGACATGATCCAATTAGGAGCGGACTTTTGGGGCGCTTTTCTACCCATAAAAGAAGCCATTTTTTGAAATAGATCTTTATAGCTAATATTGCCACCAGATGCGATATATCTTTCTCCATTTATATCAGATTTAAGAAGAAAAAGAGTCATTTGGGCTAAGTCTTGAACATCTACTATACCCGTTGAGCCAGTTGTGTAATAAGGCAATGTATCATATACTTTTTTAAATATCTGTAACGAACTTTGATCCCAAGTTTTACCGCCCATAATTAATGAAGGATTGATGATAACCATGTTTAATCCTTCATGATGAGCACGCCAAACCTCTTGCTCTGCAAGATATTTTGTGATTCCGTAATATGAGTTGTATTTGCTGTTGCTCCAGGTAGTAGATTCTGATATTGTCCCACTTTTTTCACTTCTTCCTATGGCTGCTATCGAGCTGATATGAATCAATTTATTGACATTTGCGTCAAGTGCTAAATTCACCACGTTTGTGGTTCCTTCTACATTTGTAGAATGCATTAGGTCAAATTTCTTCGGATGGAATGATACTATAGCGGCAGCATGAATTATATAATCTGAGCGGTCTATAGCTTCTGTTAAAGGATGAAGTTCTGCTATATCCCCTCTAGTGAATGTTACATTAGGGTGATCAGCAAATGATAACGAATTATTGCTACCACCTCTGCTAAACACTTCAATGTTTTCAAAACCGTCAGCAAGAAGTGCCTCTACAATATAAATGCCCAAAACACCCGTGCCTCCGGTGATTAGTATGTGTTTATCCTTCAAAGTAAATTAGCATTCATTGTGAGTGTTAATAGGAGGTGATTTGTCATCAAACGCTTCTGGTTATTCAGCAATGGTTTGCATTACTTTTCTCAGTGCTTTTTCGAGCTGAGTATAGTTAGTCTCAGACATGTTGTGAAGCGGAAGACGGACATCATTGGTCCCAAATCCTAAGATCTTCATAGCTGATTTTATACCTACTGGGTTTCCTTCTATATACAACCATTTATGTAGGTCATATGTTTGCAGATTTAACCTTCTAGCTTCAGGATAGTCATTTTTAAGAGCGGCATTGATCATACCTGAGAACTCCTTTGGAAATGCATTTCCTATTACAGAGATCACTCCTTCTCCGCCACAAGCCACCATGGGTAATGCCACTTCGTCATCTCCAGATGTAACAAAAAAGTTGTCTGGTCTATTTTTGATAATTCTTGTAGCTTGGATAAGATCTCCAGTCGCTTCTTTGATGCCGATAAATTTCTTACTTGCTTCTGCCAGTCTTATAGTGGTGGTCCACTCCATATTACTTTTTGTACGTCCTGGTACATTATACATTATAATTGGAACCTCACTTGCTTTAGCCATCGCCATGTAATGATGATACATACCTTCTTGTGAGGGTTTTACATAAGCGGGACTTGAAGAAAGAATCGCATCAATTCCTTTGAAATTATAGGATTTTATCTTTTTACAAAGTTCTAGAGTGTTGTTCCCTCCAAAGTTTCCTGCCACAATTGGTATGCGTTTATTTACAACTGAAATAACCGTATCTAATGTTTTTCGAGACTCTTCTTCGTTGAGGGTGGCGGTTTCACCAGTACTTCCTAGTGCAACGAGGTAATTTATTCCACCATCAATCAAATGCTCTATGATTCGTTCGATAGTAGGGTAGTCAACTTCGTTATTTTTGAATGGAGTAATCATCGCTACTCCTGTACCTGTAAATTGAGATTGTTGTACCATTCTGTATTAATTTAAATGCTAAGCTGTCTAAGCTGTAGGTCTATGTTTTTTATAAGAGAAGTAGTGTCTGTGTAATCCTTGATATCTATCATTAGATCAAATATATGGCTATGCTCCTTAAACCCAGGACCTATTTTAAACTTTGCATTGCATAATATTGCCAAATACCTAAGATGATCTTCCATTATAGGATTAAGAAATATCAATAGGTCATATTTTTTACTCAAAATGCTATCAATAACTTCATGCTGTGGGACACCATTCCATTTTATCGCTTGTCTTGAGTAACCTATTTCAGTTTCTGATTTGTCATCAATAAAATAGAGAATATCTACAGTCTTTTTATGTGATTCTAGCTTAGCCTTATATTTTTCTGTGGCGGACTTACTTCTGTCATTACTTCCATTAGCCACAATGCATATTGATTCACACATATTCACGCCTGAGCCATCGACTGGTCGCTTATAGTTTTGGTGTGCTCTTAGAGATTTGTTGAACATCCATGTGCGGATCGATGAAATCATTTTTTAGCCTTTTTCTTAGGCTTGGTATCACTTAGTGCAAGCTCTTCTTCTTCAGTGAGTTGCGTGAACTCTCCCATGTTACTATACTTCTCAAGTCTATTATCTATACGTTGGTCAGCTGAAAGATTCATGAGCGTTGCGAGTTCGTTTTTGATATGTAAACGAAGTGTCTTAGCCATTTTTTCTGGATCGTTGTGTGCTCCTCCAACTGGTTCTTTTATGATTTCGTCTATCAATCCGAAGCCTAGCATGTCGTCTGCAGTCAACTTAAGAGCTTCAGCTGCCTTTTCTTTATGATCCCAACTTCTCCATAATATAGAAGAACAAGATTCTGGACTAATTACAGAGTACCAAGTGTTTTCAAACATGAAAACTTTATCTCCAACTCCAATACCTAATGCTCCACCTGATGCTCCTTCACCAATTACATAACAAATTATCGGCACTTTGAGCTGAGCCATTTCAAATAGATTTTTAGCAATTGCTTCAGCTTGTCCGCGCTCTTCAGCCTCCAATCCAGGATATGCTCCGGGAGTATCAATAAGACAAACCACAGGATAATTGAATCGCTCAGCTAATTTCATCAATCTTAGCGCTTTACGATATCCTTCAGGATTTGCCATTCCGAAGTTTCTGTATTGTCTTAGTTTAGTGTTTACGCCTTTTTGGTGACCCATAATGACTACAGATTGGCCATTTATGATTCCGATTCCTCCTACAATAGCTTTATCATCTTTAAAGTATCGATCACCATGTAATTCTATAAACTTTTTACAGATCTGTTCAATATAGAACAAAGTATATGGCCTCTCAGGATGACGAGAGAGTTGTACTTTTTGCCAACCTGTCAAATTTGAATAGATCTCCTTGGTTTGAGATTTTATTTTATTTTCTAACTCTTTTATTGTGTTTGATACGTCAATATCTCCTTCAGCGCCTACCTGCTTTATTTTTTCCAACTGTTCGTACAGTTTTTCCAGTGGCTTTTCGAATTCTAAGAATACCATAAGTTCGGTTTTTTAAATTTGTAGAATGAATTTACAAATTTCTATTGCTTTACAAAGGTAGCAAAAATGATGGATCGGTATCGACTTGGATTGTTATATTCTTACTTTTTGAAACTGACAAAATCATTATCATCAAATACTTTTACAATTTGTGATCTGATGGCATTTGGCACTATATCTATTGGGGCAAGCTTTATGTACAATGCATAAGGATCTTCCACCTATAAGCAAGAACAATCGAAATACAGAATTATTTTTTTACATATTGCGTCAATATGACTACCGTTTGCCCCTCTACTTTTCCTTCTATATGATTAGGGTTATCTCTTACTAATCTGATTCTTCTGACTGCTGTGCCTCTTTTTGCTACTAAGCTTGCACCTTTCACTTTTAGATCCTTGATCAATGTTACGGTGTCTCCGGCTTCTAGAATAATACCATTACTATCTTTATGCACCACAGCTTCTAATTCATCTACTATTCCTTCCTCTGCCCAAGCCTTAGTGTTGTCTTCGAGATACATCATATCTATAAGGTCACCAGCCCAATCGGTAGATTTTAGCTTGTGCAACATTCTATAAGCAACTACTTGTACAGCTGGTTCCTGACTCCACATGCTATCATTGATACATCTCCAATGATTTGGGTCTATGTTATCATTATTTTCTAATTGATCACTGCATACGCTACATACACAAACTTGATCTTCTATTTTATCACCTAGCTTAGGTGAAACAATGTATGTAGATAATTTTACCTCACTACTACACAGTTCACACTTGGATGAACTTCTCTTTTCCAATTCTCTTGAAATACTCATTCTTCTTATTGTTTAATAACGGATTAATAGGGTGTTACACCAATTCTGTTTGAATATGTCACTTTAGATTCGTTGAGAATTAATTTAAGTTAAAGGAAGAAAACTCAGACCTAGCCATAGCTAAGGCGAATATTTCTAACGATGAAATTAGAGTAATTGTCATGAATGTATGTGATGATTTCAGACCGAAATAGTGTTACCTATTTTTCCAAAGGCCACTTGAATTTACCTTTCAATTTAGCTGAAGCTTCAGTATTTTTATAACCACCTCTTTTTTTATTGCTATTATTACGGTTGGAATTCTTTGAACCATGAGAACTCTTAGAATCAGCTGTTTTTGAGCTGTTGCTCTGATTGCTTTCTCTTCTATCTTTTGACTCTGATCTTTCACTACGAGGTTCATTTCGTTTTGATCTGTCCGTATTTTTATCGTCGTTGTTTCTATCGTTATTGCTTCTTCTAGACTTTTTTTCACCTTTAGGTTTATCAGACTTATTTCTGGAACTACCTCCTTTCTGACCGCTTTTATTTGATTTTCTGTTGGCGAAAAATTCTTGCTTTCTTTTTTGTTTTTCTTTCTCCCACTCTTTTTTCTCAGAAGCTGTCATAGGCTTTTCTGTCTGAGGATAATTGGCGCTAGTCGCTACATTTATTTTTATTCCTATCAATTTTTCGATATCCTTTACGAATTGGTTTTCTTCAGGCTCTGATATTCCTATCGCAATTCCTTCTTCTCCGGCTCTTCCTGATCTACCTATTCTGTGTACGTAAGTCTCTGGCGTGTTAGGGATTTCATAATTGATTACATATCGCAGTTTATCTATATCTATTCCTCTTGCTGCAATATCAGTAGCAACCAATACTTGAATTTTACCTTCTTTGAATAACTTGAGAGATTTTTGTCTTTGATTTTGAGCCTTATCTCCATGGATAGAATATGCGTTTATCCCTTTTTTAGTTAAGTTTTTTGCTACTCTATCAGCTCCATGTTTTGTTCTAGTAAAGACTAATGCCTGATCTATATTTCGCTCTTTTAAAATTTCTATAAGAAGAGCACCTTTATCTGATCTGTTGGTGTAGTACATTACTTGCTGAATCGTCTCGGCAGTTGTGTTTTCGGGAGTTACCTCTACTTTTATTGGATTATCTAATATCTTATTCGATAGATCTATGATATTTTGTGGCATTGTAGCAGAGAAGAAAAGTGATTGTCTCTTCTCTGGAATGATTTTTAGAAGTTTTCTAATATCATTGATGAATCCCATATCAAGCATACGATCTGCTTCATCAAGAATGAACATTTTAATCTGATCAATTTTGATGTAACCTTGATTAATTAAATCAAGCAAACGACCAGGAGTAGCTGTAAGAATGTCAACTCCTTGTTTTAGTTTTTGTACTTGACTATGTTGTTTTACTCCACCAAAAATAACAGTATGGCTTAGATCAGTGTGCTTACTATAGTCTCGTATGTTTTCATCAATCTGTATAGCCAATTCTCTTGTAGGAGTCACTATCAGCGCCTTTATGATTGGCTTACCTTGATGATTTTCATTATCTTTTCTTATCAGTTGTATAATCGGAATAGCAAAAGCGGCCGTTTTACCTGTACCTGTTTGTGCCACACCAAGAACATCCTTTTCGGCCAATACTAACGGTATCGCTTTTTCTTGAATTGGTGTTGGTTCTGAATATCCTTTTTCGGTAAGAGCCTTCATTATAGGCTCTATAATATTTAATTCTTTAAATGTCATTATGAGTGATTTGATTTATCTCCCGTAACAACAAAATTGTGTTCTCGGAGATTTTTTATTTGGTGTAAAGATAGTAATATTAAAGATAGTTGTAATATGAAAAGCTAGTTTGTATATTTTGAGCTTAATATTATCATGAGATCTTTCTTTCTGATTGAAATTGATTGTTGCGAATGAAAGAGAGGAAATAAAGTTTATAATTGTTTTTATATTGAGATGTCTTTTGCATTCTGATATTTACTATTGATGTTTTAAGCCAATTTTTTATTAATCTTCACGATATGACCACGGGAAATAATCTTTTTGCCAAAGAGATTTCACATTATTCTGATAATAGAATATTAGAAATTATTCAAAACTCTAATGATTATGCAGCACAGCTTGTTAATGGCTGTAGAAGAGTAGTAGAAAACAGAAATCTAAAAATCAGCAATGTTCTATTTGTTGACAATCCATTTTGTGATGATGTGAAAGATTATAGTGATGCAAAACTGATTTCAAAGATTCTTGATGGGATTGAGTATTCGCCTAAATTAATGGCTGCATGCAAAGTGGAAGCCCAAAGTAGAAATTTAAGCACTGCAAGAGAGAGAGAGTTGCGGGAGTTTTTAGAAGAGATGAAATTATGGAGGTTCAGGAACTGTCTCTTATACACATCTCCGAGCCCACGAGACAGGCAGAAATCT
>CAJXUU010000166.1 GCA_913061325.1 uncultured Saprospirales bacterium
TACACTATCCTCTTCGTCGGCAGCGTCAGATGTGTATAAGAGACAGGTAGAAACCTTTTACCTAACTGAAAAAACTAGAAGAATGACATATATAAAGAATGCATCTTGGCTTTGTAAAAGATGTTTGCTTTTGATGATTTTATTTATTTCCGCTAATATGTTTGGGCAAGAAATTACCAATCAAGGAGTAGAAGCAGATCATATCAAGCAAGTTTCAATAGATGAAGTATCATTTGCTGATAAATTATCAAGTGATAATATAGTGGAATTACCTTTTTCTATTGGCGGACATTCATCTTTCAAAATAGAGTATCGTCAGATGTTATCTGATGAATATTTACTGAAAAGGCCAGATGTGAAGACATATAAAATAGTTTCTACACAAAATCCATTAGTAGCCGGAAATCTAATGGTAACAGAATATGGAATTTGGTCAAGTATTCATTCCGATCAAGGAATGGTCACTATATACCCAAATGAAAGTGGCCGATATACCATGGAAACTGGAAAAGATCAACATGGAAATGGTTCTGATAAGTGTACACATAATAGTTTAGACCTTGAGTTAGAGAATTACATCAAAGAACATGGAGTTTCGGATTCAAGGATAGAAAACTTCAGCAATGGAGAATTCCGTAGAGAATTCAATTTAGCATTAGTGTGTACAGGAGAGTACTACGAACTTAATGGAAATAGTGATGGAATAGTCTTGGATAAAATGGCTGCGACTATGCTGGGAATCAATACAATATTCGAAAAAGAATTAGCGGTTAGATTTTTTCCAATAGACATAGAAGTGTTTAGAGATAAAGATACGGATCCATTTGAGCCAGTAGATGATGGTGGAAGAACTGATGAAGCTTCAAAAGGAGTGAAAGCCGCTTTCCCTGCAGGGAATTATGATATAGGTCACGCATTTCATAGGTCAGAAACTGGTGATGGATGGGGCTCAGGAGGTGTGGCTCGATTAAAAGCTGTTTGCAGAGATACGGATCAGAGTGGAGGACTAGTAAAAGCAAAAGGCTGGAGCGGTAGTTCTAATACAGATGGTAATGGTTTCATTTCATTAGCGTCGCATGAATTCGCTCACATGTTTGGTGCGACCCATACTTTTAATGGGGATGGAGGATTTGATAATGGCACTACATGTGCGGATGCATCAAGTTCTACCTCGGCATTCGAAATAGGAAGTGGAACAACAATCATGTCATATCAAGGATTATGTGATCCAGATCAAAACCTTCCTTCTGGAGGCGTAGCTGACAATTATTTTCATGTGCACAGTCTGTTTCAAATGATAAGTTTTATCAATGATGAGGCATTCGAATGCGCAACAGCGATTCCACTTAATAATACACCACCTACTGTGACTCCCAATGAATGCGGAGGCATTATTCAGATACCTAAGAATACCCCATTTTTCTTAAAGGGAAAAGCAGAAGATGAAGAAGGTGACAACCTACTTTATTGTTGGGAACAATACAATGAAGATGGTCCTGGAACTCCTACTTTAGGACAAATTGGGTCTGTCGCTGGAAATTCAGCAACGGCACCTCTTTTTAGAAGTTTCCCGCCTTCAAATGAATCAATAAGATATTTCCCAACTCTTTCTTCTCTAGCTGAAATCGGTAATAGCAATCCTTTTGAAGTATTAGCAAATAGAGAAAGAGATCTTCTGTTCCAATTGACAGTGAGAGATCAACATAGTGAAGGTGGTGGTATGGCTACTGAGGAATTAGAAGTACAAGTGCAAAGTGAAGGTCCTCTGAATCTTCTTAATATAACTACAATTACAGCCGGTGAATCCAGAATGATTACGTGGCAGACAAATGGATCCGATGATCTATGCGACAAAGCCAAACTTCTTCTTTCTATCGATGGAGGACAGACATTCCCATTTGTTGTGGCGACTGATCTTGATTATGCATCAGGAAGTACTGATTTTGCAATATCAGATGCATTTCCAGGTTCTTTGGAAGGCAGACTAATGCTAGTCTGTGATGATAGCGAGTGTTATTCATTTTTTGATGTTACGAATGATATTATCATTACTTCTAATTGTCTAGCGGGAGCCAGTATCGTGTGTGATACAGAATATGAAGTGTTTGATCAAGGAGAACCTGCACTAGATTTAAATCTCAATCAATTTGATGGAGATATTATTACTAGTACTTCAGGAACAATAACATCTACTTCAGAATTATATAGTCTAACATATTGGAATGAAGCACAAACTGATTGTAAGCAAACAGGTGCCTCTAATTGGGGTATAATGAAGAAGTTCACTGTTGATGAATCAGGGACATATAATTTCTTTATAGATCTGGGTGCAGCGGAAGGTTCAGAAATTTTCAATATTCATCGAGCCAGTAATTTTAGTATTGCGAGTCCTTGTGCATCATTTGTAACTTCAAATGCTACATCAACTAATGATGCGACAATTGCTTGGTCATTTAGTTCATTACTATCTGCTGAATTAGATGCATGTGAAGATTATATAATGACACTTTATGTCAATATAGATAATCATCCTCAACAAGTCTCCATCCCTACAATAACTGGTCCTGGTAATGTTGTTGAAATAAATGAAAGTCCAGATCCAAACTTCTCTACTACATTCATTGCTGTCAATGAAAATGGTATCATAGAAGTTGTGAGCCCAACTTCTGATTTTACGGCATTGTCTGGGGGCTTGTACGATATATATGCAGTCAATTATAAATCTGGAGGTCCACCACCACCTGATAATGTTGACCCTTCTTCATGGGCAGGATCTTCTTTGTTGATAACACAATCAGAAAATTGTATGCTCTTGAGTAGCAACAAAAAACAGATTCTAGTAGAGTATACTTGTAGGATTAATAGTATAGAACTAGGGGCACAGACAGCCTGCGATCCATTGTCGAATTCCTATTCCCAAGATATAATTATAACATACGAATCACCACCAATTACAGGAAATTTAGTAGTAAATGGTATTAGTGAACCACCTACAGGAAGTCCTCAAACTATAACATTAACAGGACTTATATCTGATGGGCTGCCATTGGGTGTAAGTGCAGCTTTTAGTGCGTTAGAAAGTTGTTCAATGTTTATTCCTGAATTATTTACAGCACCAGAGAATTGTTGTGAAATAGATTTTGATCTTGGAGGAGATAGAATAGTCTGTAGTGGAGAATCTATCATCCTAGATGCAGGAAGTGATGGAGTAGAATATAAATGGTTCAAAAATGGGGCTCTAGAAAGTGATACTTTATCTACTTATGAAGTAATAGAAACAGGCAACTACTTAGTTGAAGTAATTAATGATGTTGGTTGTTCGAAATTTGAAGTTGTAAATATCGCAATATTTGAAACACCTACATTATCATTAGAAGAAGATAAATCTGTTTGTGAAGGAGAGATTTTTAATCTGCCAGCAACTACTACAGCTTCAAATCTACAATGGTACAAAGATGGAGTAGAATTAATGGGCGAAACAAGTGGCACATTATTAATTACTGATGCAGGACAATATCATGTAGTTGGGACAAATAATTATCCACTACCAGAGGATGAAATTTTAGGTTGTAGTGTAAGTGACACAATTAATATTGAATATGTACCTCGACCGATAGTCGATCTTGGAGAAGATCAAGAGTCGTGTGAGGGTGAACCTGATATTATACTTAATGCAGGTCTCGATGGTACAGAATATACATGGGCCAGAAACGGAATTGTTATTCCAGCGGCAACTTCAGACCAGCTATCCGTCTCTCAAACAGGACAGTATACAGTGATCGTTGATAAAGGAGGAGGATGTGATGCAAAAGATACAGTAGATATCACGTTTTATGAGCTGTCTGATATCTTTGCAGGACAAGATGTAAATGTTTGTGAAGGCAGTACGACTACGCTCAATCCATTTATTGATGCCATATCATTTGAATGGTTCTTTAACGGTTCATTAATCAACGATCAATCTGAGATGCCAGAAGTAAGTGCAGGGGGCGAATACATATTGATTGGATACAACGAAATAGGATGTTCTATTAGTGATACTGTTTTGGTAAATGAAGTTATGCCTCCTATGCCTGATCTCGGAGAAGATAAAATTGGTTGTATAGGAAGTGAAGTAGAACTAGGAGTTGAAGGAGTTGGAAATGTAATATGGACACTCAATAATAATCCTATTTCTATGGAAGATACAATAAGAGTAACTGAACCTGGAACATACGGAGTGACAATTCTCGCGGCAAATGATTGTAATGGATTCGATGAAATAATTGTAACCTTCGTAGAAGGGCCCATACTTGCATTGGGGAATAATGATTCATTCTGCTCTGGTGATATTTACACAATTAGTGCAATGACTGATGGTGACAATATTACATGGTTCAAAGATGGAATTGAAATAATGGGTGAATCAGGGTTTGATCTTTTGGTAACGGGTACTGGTGTATATTCTGCTATAGTAGCTGGAACAAGTGGATGTTCAGTAGAAGAAACAGTTATGATTACGGAGAATGTTGTACCAGTTGTTGAATTCACAGAAAATGAAACAATATGTGAGGGCGAAATGGCCATGCTCAATGGTCCTGATGATGCTGAAACTTACCAATGGATATTTGGGGGAGCAGTTATTTCTGACCAACAAACAATTGCTGTCACCGACGGTGGTGAGTACACTTTAATGGTTACAAACGAATTTGACTGTAGTGCTTCGGATATTGTTGAAGTTATAGTTAATGCTTTACCTACATTAGATTTAGCATCATCATTTTCGATCTGCGAAGGAGAAGAAGCAGTGATAATGGTAGAAAGTGATGCATCATCTTTTCAATGGTTTGTAAATGGTGAAGAATTAACCGGACAGTCGGGGAATACGATAATGGTTAACGTTGAGTCTATGGTAGAAGTTATAGCCACCAATTCAGCAGGGTGTACTTCTTTGGGAAGTACAAGTGTCTCATCTGTGGCATCTCCAACAGTTGCTCTTGGAGATGATTTCTCCCTTTGTCCTAATGAAGATTTCACCCTCAATGCAGGAATGCAGGATGCTTATATTTGGTCAAACAATACAAATGGATCTACGCTTACGATATCAAGTAATGTATTAGAATTAACGACAGAATCCTATTCCGTTACTGTAACCAATAATGAAGGTTGTACAGCGGAAGATGTAGTTGAAGTCACTCTATTACCTGTTATAAGTGGCGACATCGAACAATCTGCAACTGGAGTATGTAATGGCGAACCGGTTCAATTGACAGCAACAGGTGGTACAAATTACATCTGGATTGATGACTCAGGAACACTTTTAAACATTGATGGGGCCAATGCAACAGCCTTCCCAAGTGAATCAACAACTTACCAAGTAATTATTGGAGATGATTGTCCTTTAAACGAGATAATAGAAATAGTAGTAATAGATGTTTTCGAAGCGGGAGATGATATTGATGCAGGAGATGATGATTGTGCCGTAAATGGCAAAACAGTTGATTTAAACGCCATGGGAGGCGTTTCATATCAATGGGTAGATGATTCAAGTATTGATAGTGGTGGTAGTACAGCGAACCCAACTGTAAGTCCAACAGAGGAAACAGTTTATTTTGTAGATATAACGGATGCGAACGGCTGCGTATTTAGAGATTCAGTCACAATATGTATCTTAGATGATCCACTCGAATTTTTTGAATTGATAAGTATCATCACTCCTAATGGAGATGGGGATAATGATGTACTTACATTTGAAGGACTAGAATCATTTCCTGAGAATTCAATTTCTATATATAATAGATGGGGTTATCCAGTATTTGAGCAAAAAGGATATCAAATAGGAGGAGAACTTTGGAATGGTGAAAACGGTGGAGATATACTACCTGCAGATACTTATTATTATGTACTCAGTTTCAATGGAGAAACATACAAGAGCCCTATAACAATAATGAGATAAACCAAATGAAGTCTTTTGGAATCAACACCAACTTGACTAATTATAAAAGATGATAACAATGAAAAAAATACTATTTATATTTTCGATACTAGTGTTGAGTGGAATATCGCAATTATCAGCACAACAAATGGCTCAAAGTTCATTCGTAGAAGAAGCTAAGCACTACTGGAATCCTGCGGCTACTGGTGTGGATGAAAATATGCACACAAGCCTATTCTTTAGGCAACAATGGTTAGGTTTTGGCTCGTCAGCCCCTAGGACAGGGTTTATAAGTTTTCAATATCCGTTTGTAGATATGAATATGTCGGCTGGCGCGATTATCAATTTTGATCAAACAGGACCAGTTAGTAAAAAAGGATTGCAACTTACCTATGCATATAAATTGAAAGGGATACTCGGAGATGATAGCCAATTATCTCTTGGGATCAATGCTGGTTTTCAACAATATGTTTTCGATCCAAGCAGTCAAATTTTCAATGATGTAGATGATCTATTGTTGCAAGGAAGTAGTTCTTCGGCATTATATCCTGCAATAGGAGCGGGTATTTATTACCTCTCTAGTACTAGAGAATATGATAAAAATGTATTTTTTGTTGGTTTTGCTTTAAGAAATGCATTTACTACTGAGGTGCTCATCAATGACAATAATCAAGCGAGAGAGAGACATGTACATTTTAATATAGGGACCAGAGTGTATCAACAAGATTCATACATTGAACCAAGTATAACAATTAATTATAGCAAACCGGACCTCGTAGACATAAGAGCAGGATTGAGATACGAAATGCAAGATGCGTTTTGGGCGGGACTTGGTTATTCAACTACCAACGAACTATCATTCCAAGGAGGTGTAGTGCTACCAGAATTCGGTAACAGATATGGATCATTAAGAATTGGAGGACTAGGGAACTTTGGAATCTCAAATAACCTTAGTGCATTTGGTCCTGGTTTTGAAATATATGTTGGATATGCATACAACATCAACTGATTATTGTCTGGCTTTAGTAGAAAACAGACAATTTAGACGATTAGAATAGTGCGGCTTCAAAGAAACACACTTGCTAGCCCGAGACTTCAACTATTCTTTATATGTAATAAAAAAAGCTAGGAATAAATGCTTCAATCCATTAGGAATTTGAACCATGGGTGGGTATTACTATTAATTGGAATTATTATGATAACATCTGGGATCTCAATGAAAGAAGCTTCAGCAATTGAGAAAACATTTCTATGTTTTGATAGCGGTTGTATTATTGTTCAAAGTATTTCAAATATTATAGTTGGTGCTTTGTGCGGAGCGGTGGGGATTTTCTTGCTTGTTAAAAATAAAATTGCTTGAGCTTAAACATTTTTGATCTAAAAATCACAATCCTTGTACGAACGCAAAAAACGAACTCAGCTTTCTAAAGAAGACGCGCTTTATCATATGCAGAAGATATGTTCTGTCGAAGACCGCTGTAGTTCCGAGATTCGTACTAGATTGATAGAGCATGGAGTATATGGAGAAGAACTAGAACAAGTACTAGCGGAACTTATAGTTGATAATTTTCTCAATGAAGAGCGATATGCCAAGGCTTATGTAAGTGGAAAATTTAAGATCAAGAAATGGGGTAAAATCAAAATTCGTCAAGGATTGAAGTTTCGAAAGATATCTGATTATTCTATCAAAAAAGGAATGACAGAGATTGACTACGATGACTATCTAAGCACAATTACTAATCTATTACAAAAAAAGAATGCGAACTTGAGAGCAAAAGATAAATGGGATAGACTTAAGAAATTGACTTCTTATGCACAGCAGAAAGGCTACGAATATGATATTATAAAAGAAGCAATGGGTGAGATTGAGGAGTTAAGTTAATTACGACTATTGAACCAAATTCATTGTTTAATTGTCAAATTGGTTTCTTCTTTTGAATTTCCTGCCTTCTTCACAGAAATATCTCTCAGAATATTCGATCTTTAGAAATAATAAAGAATCGTAATATGAAAAATATACTTGGAACAGTTCTATGCATCTTGTGTTTTGCAAATATTGGTAATTCACAAAATATATCAGAAAGTACGTTAGCAGAATTTATCGAAAACGAGGAAGTAGACTGTATAATAGTCTTGCAGGATCAATTGGATATGTATGGCAAGACAACAGGAATGACCAAGGATAGAAAAGCGGCTTATGTTTTCCAAAGTTTAAAAAACCATGCTTCAAAATCTCAAGAAGAGATCAAGGCCTATTTGACTAAAAATACGATAAAATTTCATTCGTTCAATGTTTTTAATGGATTGCAGGCTTATTTGACTAGAGTTCAAGCAGAATATATTGTAGCCAATTTTGAGGTGGAATCGATAGTTTACAACGAACCATCACAAGTATCTGATATCTCCAAAACTAAGGAAGATGAAAGCAGAACGATAGCGGAGTGGGGTATATTACAAATTAAAGCAGATAGTGTATGGCAACTAGGATTCGAAGGGTCTGATGTAGTGGTTGGAGGTCAAGATACTGGTTATGATTTTGACAACAGTCTTATTGTGAAAAAATATAGAGGGTATGGAGCGGAAGAATTTGATCATAATTATAATTGGCACGATGCAATTGATACAGTAAATGTACTCAATGGAGATACGATCAACGATCCATCTGTTAACCCTTGTGGGTTTTTATCTGACGAACCTTGTGATGATCATGGTCATGGGACACATACTATGGGAACAATGGTTGGGCAAGACAGCATCAATGATATAGGGGTAGCGCCAAAAGCATCATGGATTGGGTGTAGAAATATGGATAGAGGTTGGGGAAAACCATCGACATATACGGAGTGCTTTGAGTGGTTTTTAGCACCTACAGATCTTGAAGGGCTTAATCCTGATCCTACGAAAGCACCACATGTAATAGCGAATAGTTGGGGCTGTCCACCCCAAGAAGGATGTAATGCTAGCAACTGGATGTTTATGGAGACAGTTGTGAATAATCTCTCAGCTGCGGGCACAGTAGTCGTTGTTTCCGCCGGGAATGCTGGGAATGCTGGATGTGGTTCTGTATCTAACCCAGCTGCAATATTCGAAAATTCATTTGCAGTAGGGGCATCTAATTCTGAAGATAATAAAGCTGGATTTAGTAGCATAGGTCCAGTGGTGGTTGATTCATCATTTAGAGTAAAACCTGACGTTGTGGCTCCAGGAGTGGGAGTAAGATCAATTTACCTCAACGAAGAATTCAGAACATGGAATGGAACGAGTATGGCTGGTCCACATGTCGCGGGTGCTGTTGCTCTAATAATCAATGCAAACCCAAATCTAGCGGGTCAAGTTGATGTTATCAAAGAGATACTGCGATCAACAGCAGTTCCATTAATAGACAGTACAGAGTGTTTTATGAATGATGCATTAGAAGTACCAAATTTCTACTATGGTCATGGAAGGATTGATGTGCTGGCGGCTGTGAAAGTAGCTCTTGACATGATTTCGGCTGTAGAAATAGTCTTAGAGAATCAAGAGTTGAAAGTATTCCCGAATCCTAATTCTGGTTCATTTAGTATAGAATCTGTAGAAGGGAAAAAAATAGATCAAATAATGATCATGGATATGACTGGCAGAGTTGTGGATTATTCTAGGTCTAAAATTACTAATGGGACGGTACAAATATCTAGCTTAAATTCTGGGTTTTATATCTATTCGGTGAAGATGGGTGACTCAGTTGTATCAGGGAAAGTTGTTGTAACTGAATAGAATTTGAAGTAAAAAATTAATTGCATAAATAACAAAGGGCTTGATTCTATCAAGCCCTTTATTATTTATTTATATTGAGAATTTATTAAGCTATTTCACCAGCCAATAATTCTAAGTCTCTAACTAGCAATCTCTTTCGATTAAATGTAAGTAAGTTGTCAGCTCTCAATTCATTAAGCACAGTTGTTACTGTTTGTCTTGATGTAGCCGTAAGGTTAGCTATTTCTTGATGGGTTATAAATTTTCTAACTACCCATTCGTAACCGACTCTTTGACCATTCTTTTTTACAAGATCTACTAAGTACTCTACTATTCTGCTTCTACTATCTTTGAAAACCAGCGACTCAAGTCTTGATTCCATTTCTAAAACACGACTGCCCATTATCTTCATGAAAAATAGACTCAAACCATTATGGTCTCTCATCATAGTTTTCATTTCATCAGTTGTAAGTACACATGCTTGGCAATCTTCCATCGCATAAGCAAAATCTCTTCTTTTATTTTCGCCAATCATTGATAGTTCTCCAAACACTTCACCCTTATTGAGAATAGCTTTGGTTATTTCTTTACCGTTTTCTCCATAAGTACCGATTTTTACCCTGCCTTCATTTAAGAAGAATACTTTATCGCTACTTTGATCAGGCATGTAGATGTAGTCACCTTTTTTATAGTGTTTTTGAGAATGTTCCGTCTTACTATGGGTTCCCAATTTTTGAGGACAGAATATTCCTGTAACGTCTATATTTTCTAGATACCAAAGTGATTGATCCTTCATATGCTTAAATATTTAAAAGACTCGTTTGTATTGAGCCGAAAAATTACATAAACTTCCACAGAGATTTGTGATAATTTACGAATGACTGTTCGTTTCTAATAGTTTCAGTGACATTTCGACTGATTTAATAGCTTTTTTATGATTTATTTAATAAGAAATTTATAAATCTGCCATCATCGAAAATGAAAAATAGGCATATAGATTGAGAGATTATAAACGGAGAACACTTCAAAATTGTTTCAATATTTATTGTTATTTCTAATAGCTCGAAATAAATAAGGATCAAATTATTAGATTTGTAGTATGTTAAACAAGATTTTTGACTTTGAATTATTCACATTAGGTAACTTGCAATTTACAGTTGGGCAATTAATAGCACTCCTATTTTTGCTTTTTGTTGCCAGTATATTATGGAGACTAACAAAGGCAAAATGGAGAATTGTATTTTTTACAAAGAATGAAGTTGTTCAAGCTAACAGGAGAAGATTTGAGCGTCATCTTAAACAGCTTATAATTCTAGTTACCATCTTCTTAAGTATTCGGATTTTAGGTCTCGATTTTGAATTATATAATTCTGGAGGTGAGGGTTCTTCGGGTAGTATTGTTTTGAGATATAGTATTGTGATTATTGCCTTGATTATCCTTGTACTTGCATGGTTGACAGAATGGGTGTTTTCTAATATACTGATACACAAATACGAAAGAGACAGAAGAGAAGATGTAAGTCAAAATATCTCCGACACGTATGAAGATGTGCGAACCAAGGTAATTCGTTTGGTTCAGTATATTGTTATAGTGCTATCTGCAATGGCAATCATAAATAATTTTGGTTTTGATTTTGGATTTTTTAATTACACAGGAGAGGACGGAGAAACATCATTTACTCCTAATAAAATATTAATAATTGTATTAATATTCCTATTAGCGCAAATGCTGAGTTGGATACTAACTCAATTAGCTTTATACAGCATTTTTAAGAAAAGCGAGATAGATCAAGGGACTAGATTTGCTATCAATCAACTTCTGAAGTATGTAATATATGTTATTGCGGTGTACTTAACGCTAAAGAGTCTAGCAGTTGATATGACTCTAATTCTTGGTGCTTCTGCAGCATTATTAGTGGGTGTAGGTCTTGGATTGCAACAAACCTTTAATGATTTCTTTTCTGGTTTAGTACTTTTATTTGAGCGTTCTGTTTCGGTAGGAGACATCTTAGAAGTTGGCGGGCAAGTCGGTGCCGTAAAAAAAATAGGCTTGAGATCCTCCATTATAGAAACAAGAGAGAATATTTCCGTTATAGTACCCAATTCGAAACTTGTAAATGATAATGTGCAAAATTGGTCACATTTTGATAATCATGGACGATTTCATGTGAATGTTGGTGTAGCATATGGTAGCGATACTGCATTGGTCAAAAAAATTCTCCTTGAAGCAGTGAATGACCATCATTCAATCTTAGATTATCCTGTTCCATTTCTGTCTCTTATACACATCTCCGAGCCCACGAGACAGGCAGAAATCTC
>CAJXUU010000167.1 GCA_913061325.1 uncultured Saprospirales bacterium
GATTTCTGCCTGTCTCGTGGGCTCGGAGATGTGTATAAGAGACAGATATTATACAATCAAAAGATGGTCGATCAAGCTAAACAGATGCTCGCAAATATGAACAAACAAGTCGTGCAATCAAAACAACCAAGCTTCTACAGCAATTGGTGCCAATTGATGGCTAACATGGTAAACCCACCTTATGAAGTTGCGATACTCGGAGAAGATGCCACCATAAAGTCTATAAAAATCCAAAGTGATTATCTTCCTAATGCCTTTTTCTTAGGAGGAAAAACAGAAGGTAAATTAGAATTACTGAAAGATAAGCTTCAAGAAGATCGGACAATGATATATGTATGTCAAAACAAAGTATGTAAATTTCCTGTTGAGGATCCAGAAAAAGCCAGAAATCTTATTCAAAAATAAAATTTCATTAATAATTAAGTCTAAAATTTCACTTTAAAACTACTTAAGAAATCGTCCATTTCATCGTTCAATGATTTTTCTTTTGTGGTATAAACTTGTAAAGTCATAAACACATCATCTTTAACAAAGACTTTGCCTTTTATAATACCATGTCCTTCTTCATATTTGACTCTAAATAATCTACCTAATCCATTTTCTCCATCTGCAATATCAGATTTATAGACAAGTTCTCCATCAACTCCGATAAGTATAGATTCGATCGATTCGTCTAAAAACTCATTTTTCAATGCTAAACTATCAAGTGGAAAAGTACCAGATGGATACTCAACAATATTAACAACGTACAAAAAGTTAGCATCTTCATCTTTTCCTTCATGTGCATAAGTTGCTGTTGTCATTGGACCTAAATCAGTTGTAATTTCTTTAGTCTTTACACCCATCTCAGCTGGAACTTGTATTTCAAAAGATAGAACAGCATCAGCTTTAAAGTTTATCCAACCGTTTTGTGCGTAATTTATGGTTGAATTAAAAAGCATTATTATAAAAAAATAAACCAGGCAAAAGATTGTTCTTAATTTCATTTAAATCTGTTTATTAGTATTCTTATTTTAATACTGCATATTTATAAACACAATACTAACCATATCACACATCAAATCATGACTAGATATACATTATTTATGATTTTTTTAATTGTAATGTCAGGATGTCAAAGCGATGTTAATGAAAAGCAATTTTATGGTACTGAATTAATAGAATTCGAAAAAATCACGGCTGACTTTAATGCACCCAATTTTAAATGGGGATATCTTAACATAAACGGAGAGCTAGCGATTGAGGATAAATATGATGATCTAAGAGAATTTAACGAAGGAAAAGCTGCATTCAATCATAATGGACTTTGGGGCTATCTTAACAAAGATGGCAGTATATTTTTGCCAGCCAGGTACAGAACTGTAGAAGAATATTCAGAAGGCATAGCGGTTGTCCGAGACCTAAACAATAAGTTTCACTTGATTGATCATAATGGCGCTGTTATATCAGATAGTATCCAATATGAAAAAATAAATAAATTCCTGGACGGAAAAGCACTTATCAAAGACTCTCAGAGATATGGTTACATTGATAAACATGGTGACTTAATTATTGAGATGGACTATGAGTACGCCACTGATTATAATGGTGATTTCGCCATTGTTTCAAAAAATAGAAAACAAGGAATCATCGATACAAATGGATCAATTGTTATTCCACTAAAGTATGATAAAATTTGGCACGTTAAATCTGGAATGATTAGGTATAAGAATAATGGAAAATTTGGTTTTATTGATTTCAAATCTAAAAATGAAGTATTTAAACAATACAGTAGTGCCACTGATTTCCAAGATGCACATGCAATAGTAAATAATGGAAACAAGTATTTACTTATTGACAAATCGGGCAAGACTACTCACCTACCCTACAGCTTAGTGGATCATGGAGGTCAAGGCAAATGGATGTATGCACTTGATGCAAGTTTTGGGTTCCTTAACAACGATGGGTCTATACTATGTGCTCCAAATTATGATCTTGTTATGAGATACCGAGAAGATCGAGCGGGTTTTGCTATAAATGATGTGTGGGGCTATCTCGATGAAAAAGGCCAAATAATTATCCCCCCCAGATATCCAATTGTATGGGATTTTGTAGATGGGTATGCCCGTATGATTGGCAGAACTGGATTTGGTTTTATTAATAAGAATGGAGATGACATCTTACCATCTGCATATATGGAAGTTAGAGACTTTTCAGAAGGGTTAGCTAGAATACAAGTTTATAGATAATGATAGATACGCTTGAGATCGTGATCACTAAGCTGCACAAACATTTTCAATCTCCGATAATACCTTTAGATAAAATACTCAGCACTCTTTGGTACTCAGAAAAATAGGATGCTTCTATCAACAAATCAGCATTTGTTCTTGGATGTGTAATATTCAGTGACTTTGCATGGAGCATCATGTCAGTTAATCCAAACTCCTTTTTCCACAATCTATTTTGTTTGCTACACCCGTGTGGTCTATCACCTATAATTGGGTGCCTAAGGTGATTCATATGTTTTCTGATTTGATGCATTCGTCCAGTTTGTGGCAATACCTTCACATGAGAATAACGAGATGTTTGAAATTTTCCAAGTGGTAAATTTAATTCAAAACGAGCCAAGCATTCATATTCTGTAATTGCATCCTGCGTTTTTCCAGAATCATTGGTCAGTGCATAATCTACCACTCCGTTATTGTCGATCCAACCTCTTACGATAGCTGTATATTCCTTGGTTAAGTTATGCTCAGCAAAGTCTTTCCCAAGTCCGCGATTTGTTTCCGTGTCCAAAGCAAAGAGCAATACACCACTTGTCTTTCTATCTATTCTATGTATAGGATATACATGCTGCCCAATCTGATCTCTTAAAATTTGAAGAACAATAAACTCAGCATCTCGCGCGATCGGAGATCTGTGTACCAAATAACCACATGGTTTGTTTATAGCAACTAAATATTCATCTTGATATAAGATGTCCAATCTGCTATTTTCCTCTATTTGGATCAATCCTTGTATATTAATTTAAAAAAATATAACTATTTAGATATACATAGTCGATTGAAAAACAATATTTCATGTATTACAAATAAGTTACATGTGTGTTTTTATGATTCATGGCTATTGACAACATAGGCTATTTGGCATATCTTTACAAAGCAAATTAAACCATACCCACCATGATAATATTCACAATAGCTTGTATAGTAGTTCTATTATTCAGAGAGAAATTGGTTTCTCTAGCTTAATATTACACTATTTCAAAATAGATCATTTTCAATTTTAGTCATTAAATCAGATGGAAGTTTTGCTTATATGACATCTGAATATGAAAGACTATATGTTTTATCTACTACTGTACTGATTCATACATTGTCCGAACGGCTTCTTCTGTGTAGGTGCCCATCATTCCTGTTTGATATATATACTCTTGATCACCAATTAATTTGATGTACCTAAAATCATAATTGATGTTACCGTCTATATCTTTTTCGAAGATAAATCCATTATCATGTTCCTCAATCACTTTTGTGAAGTATCTATCTGATTTCACCAATTTCATTTGGCCTCCAAGAGCATCGGCTACAACAGTGGTATTACTGTTACTTTTTAAGATTTGAACATTATACTCCTCCCCACTCTGAATAGTCAATTCTTTCATTACACCAAAGTCATCAGACGCTATTTTAGCATCAACAGGAGCTTTTACGCTTATCGAAAATCCATGTTTCAATAAATCACGTGATGGATAATTTGCAGTTTTAGAACCACAACTAACAATTATCAGAAATGAAAATAGGATGGCAATATATTTAGTCATATTATTGTTTTTGTGATGTAAAGGTAGAATTTATTTCAATTAAGAAATATCTAATTCTTATCGCTACCAGGTTATGTCGTACAATCTCTACAAATCAGGCTTATACCTTGCTGTCATTTCTTCATATGTTTCGACTGGTTTATTCGTGCCCAATTGATCATTAAGCATTATACCCATAGATGGAAAGTCTTTTTTATCAATTCTGAAATCATCTTTCCATAAATTTGATCGCATCAATGCT
This sequence comes from uncultured Saprospirales bacterium, assembly GCA_913061325.1. Taxonomy (GTDB): domain Bacteria; phylum Bacteroidota; class Bacteroidia; order Chitinophagales; family Saprospiraceae; genus CAJXUU01. Next base: position 4,044 of record CAJXUU010000167.1, read on the forward strand.
TTTGCACAATGAAGAAAAACTTCTTCTACTGTAACAACTATACATGATTTTGGTCTATTTTTTTCATTAGGAAACAATTCAATAAAATCGTTGTCATCGCTAATATATGCGGAACCATTAATCCTCAGCGTTTCTTCAATCCCAGGAATAAGGAATAGCATCCCTATCCTACCCGTTTCAATTATATTCACTAGACTATCAACTCGATTATTGCCCTTAGAATCAGGAATAATTAATGTCGTACTATTCAAAATATGAACAAATCCAGGAGTACCTCCTCTTGGCGATGAATCCATTTTGTCTCCTCGATCTGTAGTAGACATCACCAAGAATGGTGATTTTGATATGAAATTTTTACAATGTTTTTCAAGTTCAAAAATAACTTTCTTACCGGCTCGCCCTTCAGGCCACTTATATAAATTCCGCAGTTGTTCTTGAGTTATAATTTTCATAATGGAAAGGTATCTATCTTAGTGCTAAAAGTTATAATATATGCCCATTCAAATTTGAAAAATTATAAATTGAATCTTCACTAATATTTTTCTTGCGACACTTCTCAATACTTTGCGTTAACATTCCCGTTTCTCAATAATATCATATTATCTTTGTCGTTTGAATAAATGTCAAAATCATAAAAGGTAGATGTCATTATCAGTTCATTCTATTACAAAAGAATACGGTACGCAAAAAGCAGTCAACGATCTCAGCTTTGAGGTCTCTGGGGGTACAATTATGGGTTTCTTAGGACCAAATGGTGCTGGAAAATCTACAACTATGAAAATAGTAAGCTGTTATCTTGCTCCAACATCAGGTACTGCAGAAGTATGTGGTTATGACATTCATAAGAATCCATTAGAAGTAAGAAAACATATTGGATATCTCCCTGAAAATAACCCTCTGTACTTAGACATGTATGTAAGGGAGTATCTTCAATTTGTAGCCGGTATTCATAAAATAGATAAAAAAGCAAATCGAGTCAAAGAATTGATCGACATGACTGGCCTCGGCAAAGAACGACACAAATTAATAGGTGCTCTTTCAAAAGGATATCGACAAAGAGTTGGATTAGCTCAGGCAATGATTCATAACCCAGATGTACTTATACTTGATGAACCTACATCAGGTCTTGACATGAATCAATTGGTAGATATTAGAAACTTAATCACAGAATTAGGCAAGCAGAAAACAGTAATTCTCAGTACGCATATTATGCAAGAAGTGCAGGCTATGTGCGATCGTGTTATTATTATAAATAATGGATCTTTAGTAGCGGATGATCCAATAGAGAGACTATCAGATAGAATATCAGGCGAACAGCAAATAACTATAAACTTATTGGATAATAATGTCTCTTTAGACAAATTGGAAAACATTTCTGGTGTAACTCAAGTGAAAGCTACGAAAGATGGAATCATCATAACATCAGGTGCACAAAATGACATCCGTAAAGAAGTGTTTGAACAAGCAGTGGCTTCTGGTTGGGTAATTATTGAAATGAAGAAGGACGAAATCAGCGTTGAGGATGTATTCCAAAAACTAACAAAAGAAACTTTAAATGTTTAGTATATACTGGAAAGAAATCAATTCGTTTTTTAGTTCATTAATTGCATATATGGTTATAGCTGTATTCTTGGTAATGACTGGATTATTTATGTGGGTTTTCACAGAAACGAACATTCTTGATTACAACTATGCTACATTAGAACAACTATTCAGTATAGCACCATTGGTATTTCTGTTTTTGATACCCGCTGTAACTATGAGCACGTTCGCAGAAGAAAATCAAAAAGGGACAATAGAATTTTTATCTACCAAACCGATTACTGATTTTCAAATAGTTATGGGAAAATACTTAGCCAATTTCACATTGGTGTTATTTGCTTTGCTTCCAACTTTGGTATATTATTATAGTGTACATGAATTAGGTTCTCCTAAAGGAAACCTTGACTCTGGAGGAATACTAGGTTCTTATATAGGTCTTACATTATTAGCGGCAGTTTTTGTTTCAATCGGTATGTGGTCATCTAGTATTACCAATAATCAAATAGTAGCTTTTATAGTAGGTGCCTTTTTGTGTTTTTTCTTTCATTGGGCATTTTCATTTTTAGCTAAGTTGCCAGTCTTTACGGGATCACTTGACTCTTTCATTAACAAGATTGGGATTAATTATCATTACAGTTCTATCAGTAGAGGTGTACTAGACAGTAGGGATGTTATATACTTTATTTCTATGATAACTGTATTCATATTGGCAACTTTGGCATCTCTAAGCTGGAGAAAAGCATAGACGACCTAAAATATAATGTATGATCAAATTCTTTATTGAAATGGATTACACGTCTTAATCAGATACTACTTTAAATCAATTGAATTCTCAATTCGATATTTTTCATTCATAATTGATTATTAGTATCTTTGCAGCATAAAATTTCACACTAGACGCACATCTCATGAATTATCAGAATAATATTTTGGAAACCATAGGAAATACACCATTAGTTAAGCTAAATAAAGTAGCTCACGGAATTCCAGCATTGGTTTTAGCAAAAGTAGAAACATTCAATCCTGGCCACTCGATCAAAGATAGAATGGCACTCAAAATGGTAGAAGATGCAGAAAAAGCTGGTAAAATAGCAGCTGGTGGCACAATAATAGAATGTACTTCGGGAAACACAGGAATGGGAGTTGCACTAGCGGCTTGCGTAAAAGGCTATAAATGTATTTTCACAACCAGTGACAAGCAATCAAAAGAAAAGATCGACATACTCAAAGCAGTGGGTGCTGAAGTGATTGTCTGTCCTACGAATGTAGTGCCTACTGACCCAAGATCTTATTATAGTGTTGCTGAAAAATTGAGTAATGAGATACCCAACTCTGTGTGGCTTAATCAATATGACAATCCTTCTAATTCTATAGCTCACTATGAATCTACCGGTCCAGAAATCTGGGAACAAACAGATGGCAAAATCACACATCTTATTGTCGGTGTAGGAACTGGTGGAACTATATCAGGAACAGCTAAATACTTAAAAGAACAAAACCCTAATGTTAAAATCTGGGGAGTTGATACATATGGCTCTGTATTCAAAAAATTTCACGAAACTGGTGAGTTTGATGAAAAGGAAATCTATCCATACATCACAGAAGGAATAGGTGAAGATATCCTACCAAAAAATGTGAACTTCGATGTAATTGATCACTTTGAAAAAGTAAGCGACAAAGATGGAGCTGTAATGGCTAGAAGACTTGCAAGAGAGGAAGGACTTCTTTTAGGTTACAGTTGTGGTTCAGCAATGGCTGGACTCCACCAACTAAAAGATAAATTAACTAAAGATGATGTTGTCGTTATCATTTTTCATGATCATGGAAGTAGATATATAGGAAAAGTGTACAACGATGATTGGATGAGGGAAAGAGGGTTCTTAGATACTGAACTCAAAGTAAAAGACCTTGTTGCAGCAAAACAAGACAAAAACTTCTTCTCTGTCAACAGTAATCAAAGTGTAAAGCAAGTTCTTACAATAATGAAGCAAAATGACATCTCTCAACTTCCTGTCATGAAAGATGAGCGTATCATTGGAAGTATCTCTGAAAGTACACTACTAGAATTTGTACTAAATAATCCATTACAAAATTCTGATAAAGACGTTTCGGAAATAATGGAAGATGCGTTCCCTATAGTAAAGATGGACATGAATGCCAAAGAAATCAATAGGTACATGTCTAAGAAAACGACTGCAGTGATAACTGAAGATCAAACTGGAACAATGCACATTCTTACGCAGTATGACATATTGCAAGCTTTGTAAATCATCAATGAACTAGATGCCAACTTTACTAAATAGTGTTTTTTCCAAAAAATGCCCTAAGTGCAGGATGAGTAAACTTTTTGTAGAACCAATGATGCTTAGCAAGCCATTGGAGATGAATGATAGGTGTCTAGTTTGTGGTCAGAATTTCTTACCAGAACCTGGTTTCTATTATGGGGCTATGTTTATTTCATATCTCATTTCTTCTTTCTTTTTCTTATTTGTTGCTGGTATCACTATTATATATTTTGGTTTTACTGTAGAAGGCGCATTTGCACTTATTATTTTTATAGGTTTATTTCTCTATCTGTGGCTTATGCGCATCAGCCGCTCTATTTGGATCCATATTATGATCAAATATGACAAGTTGGCTAAGGATAATTATAAAGAAAGTAATTTTAATTAAAAAGATAAACTAACCTCCTGATGGAGAATAATATAGTTATACTTAAGTTTTAAGAAAGCAATTACATATCCGATAAAATACCCTTTTCATCGAACATAGTTTGGGCTAGCATAATTGAAATGATATATTGCCAAAGTAAAAATCAACTTACTTAAGTTCTATGCCAGTACTACAAATTAACAATCTCACCAAGCGCTATGGAAAACTGACTGCCTTGGATAACCTTAACCTTACCATAGAAGCTGGAAACATATATGGTCTTCTTGGGCCCAATGGAAGTGGTAAAACTACTACATTGGGAATAATATTAGGAATCCTTGCGGAAACATCAGGATCTTTTGAATGGTTTGATGGAGAATATGGAGATAAATATAGAATGAGGATAGGAGCGATCTTAGAAACTCCAAACTTTTATCCATATCTCAACGCTCAAAAAAACTTGGAGATCGTACAAGATATTAAACAGAGCTCAGGAGACGATATTGAAGCTCTACTTACTACGGTTAATCTTGCCCATAGAAAAGATTCTAAATTCCGAACATACTCTTTAGGTATGAAACAACGACTTGCTATTGCAGCTACGTTAATAGGTTCTCCCGATGTGGTCATATTTGATGAGCCTACAAATGGATTGGACCCCGAAGGTATAGCTGAGGTTAGGAATATACTTCGAAGGGTCGCAGATAGCGGTAAAACAGTTATAATGGCAAGTCACCTTTTAGATGAAGTGGAAAAGATCTGTTCTCATGTCGCAATTATAAAGGACGGCCATCTTCGAGCAACTGGAGAGGTTGGAAAAATATTTACTGACGACACCACGCTTATAATTTCATCCAATAATTTAGATGGACTCAAAGATGTACTCGCATCTCGATCATATATTAAAGATCTAAGTCAACTAGATAATAATATAGTAGAATGTCAGATGAACTCTGAAATCACAGCAGAAGAAATATGCCGATTGGCTTTTGATAACAATATTATGCTCACAAGATTAGAGACAAGAAAACGTAGATTAGAAGACGACTTCTTAGAACTAACGAAAGACAATATTACCAAAAATTAAATCACGATCGATATGTTACAACTATTCAAAACAGAAATTAAGAAGTTCAAAGACAATTCTACTATTAAACTTCTTGGAATATTTTTCATTGCATTGACGCCCTTTGTTATTCTAACTCTGAAAGGGATATTTAAGGATGCAACTGGTCCAATCTCTATCATTAATAAAGCTATTTCAGAAATTTATGACCTACCTATGGTCTGGGAATACCAAGGCTATGCAGCTTCGTGGTTAGTATTTTTCTTCTTAGGCTTCATGGTATTACAAATGTTCACCAATGAAGTATCGCAGCGAACGATGAGGCAGAATATTATTTTTGGATATACTAAAAAGGAATTTTTCACCGCTAAAGTTTCGGTTATTATATTTCTTGCTATTTGTGCTACCATTCTATATGCTCTTTCTTCCGCTATTATTGGAATGATTCACACTCCAGGATTCGATTTAGAATTATTATTGGACAATAATTGGGCGATTCTAAGATTCTTTATAAGTACAATAGGAACGCTTTTCTTTGCTCTTTTGGTTGCAGTAGTCTTTAGGCGAGGAGGACTTTCTATGTTTATTTACTTTGCATACCCATTAATACTAGAACCTATTATGAGAGGGCTTACTATTTGGGCATTGATAAGGGGTGGCAAACCAAGCTGGACAATAATGAATTACTTTCCAATGAACACAATAGAGGATCTTATGGTTTTTCCTTTTATAAGAATATTTAGTGATTTTCTTAATATCCATGAAAACATGTCGCCCGTACATTCCTACCCTATTGCTATTGGAATGGGTATTGTATACACCGCTCTCTTCTTGTTTTTAGCATGGAAATCATTCGAGAAAAGTGACATTTAGTAATCTGTATATAATTGGGAATCATTAACTCACTATCAATAATCATTATGACAATTATAAAAATAAGGTTATAGCATGTGTTATCCTTAAAGCATCTTCCACATTCTTAAATGATCAATGCCTACTTCTTGATATATGTCCCCATCAATGTTATAATCCATCCTTGTATAAAATGGTACTGCTGGTAGCCTCGCGCTCAGAATCATCTTACTGTAACCTTCAGCTTTAGCTATCACTTCTGAACTTTGAACTAAAAAAGTACCTGCACCTTGTTTTTGAATATTAGGAAAAACAGCTACTTGCCTCATTTTAACTTCTTCATTATTGATAGGCTTTAACACAAGACAAGCAAGGAGTTCATTATGATCATTATAACAACCAAGATGTATGGAATTGTATTCTTCCGCTAGATCCTTAGATTTAAACTCTAAACCTAATGGTCTCCTTAATACTAAATCACGCAAAGATATGAGTTCACCGAATTGAGGTGTACCAAATTCAATTATACTAGAATACAAAATAAATGAAATTTAAAAACGAATTATTGATTCATTGAAACCAGCAAAAATACCTAGACCGTTTTCGATATTACTGTAGATTGGAATTTGAGTATTCTCTGTATCATTCCCTATATTTCTTGCTTCTTCTACACTATTGAAATAATCAAATAATTCCTTACTTATCGAAACTACTCTCAATTCAAATTTAGGGTCATTTTTTATTATTTCACCTTGCTCGATAGGATCATCATCGTCACCATTGGGATCGAATGCTACTATCGAATCGTCAAAACCTGAACCAATAAAAGATTCATCAAGAATTAATGCATTATCATTGTAATTAGGTTTTGGGTCGAAAGAATTTCGACCACCTTTTCTTCCGTTAAGCGTATTGTAAACAGTAGTATAAGTTCCATTTCCAAAGACCCCAACTCCTATAATTTCTCTTTTTTCAGTTTCTGATGAAGATGCAGAACTTTGCAAGTCATTGATCAATGCATCTGACAATTTATCACCATTTGACAAAGAAGGATCGTGCTCTTCTTTTTCTAAGCTGACTATTTCCCAAATAAAATATGCTTCAAGATTTGATTTATCTTCTATTTGAAAATCTACTTCTATTCCTTCATTCTTATCTTCTTGGACAATAGCAAAATGATTAATTCTTAATTTAGACTTTTCAGGCACATAACTATATGCAGTCACTACCATTGCTCCTACTTCTACTCTTATGTTATACCCTTTTGTTGATAAAGGTAAAAAAGCATCATTTCCATACACACCATTTTCTTGATGGTACAATTCATATAGCTCTAAGTTATTCTCATCATAAATAATTACCCTTGCATTATATACAAGTTCAATTTCCGAATTATCATCAAGGATGTTAGCACTTTTAGAGACTTCAACTGCCCAAGGAGAATTACTATCAAAAAAAGAATTAACGACAAGACGACTTTCAAATTCTAGGTCTAATACAACTGTCTCTTCACATGCTGGGAATGCCAACAATGCAAAAAAAACAAAAACTATATTTACAGGTCGTTTAAAAATCATTGATTTTTCAGATAATAATGTCCTGTAAAAGCTGTCTCTTATACACATCTGACGCTGCCGACGAAGAGGATA
>CAJXUU010000168.1 GCA_913061325.1 uncultured Saprospirales bacterium
CGGCAGCGTCAGATGTGTATAAGAGACAGGCTAAATTTTCTTTGAGAATTTATTAAATCATAATAGAAAAACGACTAATTACTTCTTTGCTTTCTCTTCCTCAAATAAAAATTTGTGCTTTCTTTCACTACTAGCTAGTAGAAATCTAGGACGTTCACTCAAGCTTACACTTTTAGAAATACTCAATTTTACACCTTGAAAAGTTTTACTTGCCTTAGGCATTCTGTTTTTGGCGTATAAACTTTTCACTCTTAATCCATATAACTGGGCAATAGATTGCATTGTCTCACCTTCGCGTACTACATGAAACCCATAGTCTCCTCTAAAACTTCGTTTCTTCTTTTCTAAATATACAAAAACGCCAGGAGCCAAAATTTCATCTTTCGTTTCGTAGATTTCATTTAGTGTGATCAATTCATCAACTGCTAATCCAATTGCTCGTGATAATTCCTCCAAAGTTTCACCCCCCTTGGCAGTAACTTTTCTACATTTATTGATAGCATCAATACTATACTTTAGTCTTGACACATGTTTGGCGGGCATTCTTGTAATCGTATGGTCTTTAGTTTTACTGTCGATATTAGAAGCTTTATTATTCCTTTTGATTGTCTCCTTTTTAGATGATTTTTCTTTTTTCCTTTTTGGTATCGCTACTTTTTCTGGCACATATTCCTTCTTTTGAGGCACCATAGCGAATTTTAGTTCTTTGGTCTTAATCAGTTGATCAAACTTATATAATTCATAATTTTCTATTATTTGAACTAACTTTTTAGGGTATTTAGGATCAGTTGCATAGCCAGATTTCTTGAGCCCTTTTGCCCATGATTTATAATCTGTAGATTCGTAATTGAAAAGAAATCCATATCGATAATCCTTCTTCGGATCTGAAAGAAAATCCGAATGGGCCATGTATGATTCCGTTGGGCTAGAAAAAGATCTAAAACAACTTTCAATTAATCTTCCTCTTGCATCCTTATCATCATCTTCTTTATAGAATGTACCACCAGTCCATTTGCACCCGCATTTAATTCCGAAATGATTATTAGCCGTCTTAGCAAGATCACTCCTACCCCAATCCGACTCTAATAACCCTTGTGCTAATTTGATACTGGCAGGAATTCCTGTTCTATGCATTTCTTGAACGGCTACATCTTTATAGCTACTGATATACGTCTCCGCTAATTTTCGATTATCCTCAGCTGCAAGCATAGAGAAAAAACTTGTAAAAATAAAGGCGAGCAATAATTTCATAAGATCATTTTTAATTATAATCAAATTACAAATTCATGATGAAACATATATTTATAAGCGGATTACACATTATACAAATATATAATATCAAATACTATACCGATGTTGATGCGTCGTTTTTTGAATAGTGTTCTAAACAGGAAAAGTAAGACGTAAATAGAAAATAAATATTACCCTAGAAATGCAATTTAGGAGAAGTTTAAGAATGTTTATGCTTTTAATAGGTGCGCCTTTTTTGTGCTTTTAAGATTCTTCTAACCTGTAACCAACTCCATGGATATTTTTGATAGCAAGGGTTTCATCATCTTTAATCAGCTTTCTTAGTCTCGATATAAAAACATCAAGACTTCGCCCCACAATTACGCCTTCTTCTTCCCATACGTGGTTTTGTATATCTTCTCGCTTAAGCACTTGATTTTTGTGATTGATAAAATACTCGAACAGTTTTCCTTCTCGGAATGTCAAGGCTTTTGATACATCCTTATATGAAAACACAAGCCCTGTTGGCTCGAAAGTAGAACTGCCAACTGCTAAGTAATTAGCGTTTTCTTTTTTAAACATTGGTACCACTTCAGGCGCTTCTATCTTTTTACGATTAATATAAAAAACAAGAAATGGGATCATCCCAAACAATAGTAACCAAAACATAGAGTAATCCACTTCACTTGTTATTGGCTCTGGCTTATCTATGTTTAGCATTATTATTTTACAAAGTTCATCTTGTTCTCTGGATACGCATGCTACTACTTTATTTTCAAAAGATGAAGTATTATACCCCAAGGCGATAGATTCACTTTCACATGTCAATATTGATACTACATACGAATTATTTACACCAAAGCTCTTCAATGAACTATCTAGAATATCTGGTAACTTATCATAATCAAACCCATTTTCTAATTTGAGCTTAAACTCGGTTTCACTTGTTTGTTCTACAGCAGGGATTTGAGAGAAAGTATCTCCACAAGATTCATAAAGTAGGTGCCCAGTTTGGCGCAAGGCAAGATTAATTTTATCGCTCTGATCTACAGGTTTAGATTCTCCACAGAGCGCTTCTGATTGCCCAATAATGGAAATAAAAACACAACAAATTAAAACTCTTGAAAAATTCAACTTAAAGTTCATTTTGTAAAAGTAGCACCATTAGACATCATGTTCCAGTAATTTACAATGGATTTACATTCTTTTACAATATTTAATTATTGTAAAAAGACCTTTTATTGTGTTATAAATTTAAAAAAATTGCCGAAACACCTTGTTTTGCTTATAAAGCTGAAATAAATAGATGATAAACCAGCCTTTTATGTATTCTAAAAGTACTATCCATAAAGCAAACCACTAAATCATGAAAAAACTATACCTATCTCTACTTTTTAGTTTTATTAGCCTTTCTATTTTCTCTCAAATGAGAATTATTGATCCTCAAAATCAATGGTGGCAATCAAATGCCTCTATTGAGAATGTACACATCGAGATGAAGTCTGCTGGTATATTTTGTGAAACAGCAATCACATTTGATGTTAAATCCTCTGGAAGTGATTTCGACAACGAAACTCCACTAGAATATATTTATGATTTTTCAATGCCTGATGATGTTGTATTCAATGACTCATGGCTATGGATAGAGGATTATATCTCAGAAGGGCTGATTTATGAACAGAGTGAAGGAACAGCCATTTATGAATCAATAGTTGATCGTCAACAAGACCCTTTAATTTTGGCCAAAAGTCAAAATAACACATATAACTTTAGAATATATCCACTTTTCGATGACAGTACAAGAAGAGTAAAGCTATCATATATAGTCCCATTTAAAAGTAAAAACAAATCGCTCGAGAGTACTTTACCGTTATCTTTTTTGAAAGATTCTTATGAAAACCTCAGAATGTAACGCTTAGTATTTCTGATGATGATAATTGATTTCACACACCAATTAATGCTACAGAATGGATACAAACTGGCTCTAATAATAATATAACGACCTACACGCTTTCAGATGAATCAACATTTGCTAATAAAGATGTCGTATTTAACTCTGAAGTTCAAGAAGAATATACACTTGGAGTCTACGAAGAGGATAACACAAAATATTTCCAACTCATATATAAACCAGAAATAGAATTTGAAACTACACCTACATATAACTTAATAGTACTAGACCATGAGGTTGATAATACAAAAGTGGATAAAAGTATCATCTTAGCTCTTTTGTCTGATGAATTAAATAAGCTTAACGAAGTAGATAAGTTTAATATACTTTACCATGATTTCACACCTCAATTCACTAGTGATGAATGGTCGTCAATTGAACCAGAAACTATCCAAGCGGCAATAAATGATGTATCCACTGCAAACACTACAACTTTTAGTTGGTTGGCTACATTACTACCTGAAGCTCTAGCTTATGCTGAAGAAATGGGGCAAAAAACTAAAATCATAATAATTAGTGCCGACAATAATTTCTACGAAGAAGAATCTAGCAATGATTTTTTGTCTACCATCAATAACTTCATATCACAAATGTCAACCGAGGCATCTTTATCAATTATTGATTATAGTAAAAATAGGCCCGCTGACTGGATAGAGGGTGTGTACTACAGAGGTAATGAATACCTTTATAACAGACTTGCGCAACAACACAATGGAACGTACCAAATCTCTCTTTCTCAAGATGCTATGTCAACAGCATTAGAAAAAAAATTCATAAAATAAGTAGATTACATTGATGAATACGATTTGGATATTGAAAATGAATTTGGCTTTTCATATTCAAATTATCTTGTTGGACCTTCTCAAAAAATCAGAATTGATGAACCTATCTTGATGACTGGAAAATATGTCGGTAGTCCTGGGTTCAACTTAGAATTTAATGCATTGTATAATAATGAAGTAATTCAAAAGAGTCTAATACTAACACCAAACATAGAACTAGACACAAAAGCCACAACAGCTTGGGCAGCTCAATACTTATTGAACAATGAAAATACGTCTGATCAAGATGTTCGAAATGACGTCGTAGATCTTTCAATAAGAGAAAGAGTGTTAAGTACTCAAACTGTGTTTCTTTGTCTAGAACGAGACTTCCTTTCAATAAGCTCAAATAATGGAGAAGGTGAAGGCGGAGGTGACATTACTATTGTTACAGGTGACACTGAAATCAATAAAAACAAAATACTTGCGTACCCTAATCCATTTAAAGAATATGTTAATATCGAAATCCCAGCTAATCTCACGACCAATAATGAAGACATCAATGTTCAAATCTTATCTGTTGACGGTAAATTAATCAAAACAATAGACCAGAAAACAGTATTAAAAGATGGAAAATTCACTATTCAATGGGCTCCAGAATTTGATGTAGAAGGTGGTATATATTTCGTTAAGATTATTACCGAATCAGACTTACGAACGTTAAAAATCATGTTTGTGAAGTAAACTGTGAGTTTGAAAAATACTTGGTTTCGGACTCCAAGTATTAAATTTCTTACACATCTTAGATTTAACGAAATAGTATTACATGAAGATTACAAAGAACGATTGATTAGTTTCAGTCGTTCTTTGTTTTTTAGGAATGAATCAATAATAAAGTTAAATTTTTCTGCTAGCTCTTTTTCCTATCTTATCCTTGGCGGTAGATATTATTAGATATCCAAGTGGGTGTTACCTTGTAGAGTTGTATCCTGGTGAGAATGAGAAGAGGGTATTTTGGAGTAGTTAGGTGGTGAAGGAGTAGTTCCTGCGCTGTTTGATTTGTGGATTTGTTTGATTTGTAGATTTGGTTTGGGATGTTGGATCACTTTGATTTGAGATGTCTTGAGTGTGCAAGTCATGGCTCAGGCTTGTATGGTTTTCGAAACTTTAGTTTCGTATAGAATTTCTATATTGCTTTGCTGCGCAAGACTTTTTTATACCAAATAAATTTGGTATTCCATTAGGTGGTAAGGAATGAAACAATAATAAAGTTACATTCTTCTGTTTATTCTTTTCCCTTCTTCTGCGAAAAAAAGCCTCGCCGATGCGCTACATCGCCTACGTTTTTTGTCTTGGAGAATGAATAAATATCAGCACATTAAAACGTACTTTATTAATGCATCATTCCTAAGTGCTTTCAATATTTGTGATCTGCGGAATAATTAATCCACAAATATCTTTTCACTTTTCACTACAGCTCCATTTTTCAAGTATGACTTGATGTAGATTCCTGTAGGTACGTCATTTCTGATTTGGTCAGTATAAGATATAACTCTACCTGACAAATCGAAAATCCTAACTGCGTCATAGGTGATATCAAGGTCAATATTTGTATTCGAAAGTACGTATTCCTCTTCACCAACAGTGTAGAATCCGTCTCCTAAATAAGGCATAGTGAATGCTATATAATCATCTTGTTCTTCTATAGATGTCACTTCTACGGCTTGCCAATTAATCGGAATTCCAGTTCCGAAACTCGGTTGGTAAAGTCCCTCGATATCTTCGTCAAACCATGCATCACTTCCAATTGTAGAATAATAAATCGTGATAATTTGGTCATCTTCAGAATCACTACTCATATCGTATATTTTGTTGATCCATCGCATCTGATTTTCCGCTATAAGTTCTGCTGATGCTGTTGCCAAAGATGTAGAGAAACAAACTTCATTTGTCATGCTTTCGTTTTTGACTGCACACATGATACTATCATTGCTAGAGAAATAGGCTGTCAGGTCAGGTTCTATTGAAGATGAAAATTCTCTGCCCTGAGAATTGAAAACAGCAACTGGTATTCCAGATCTAAATCTGATATTAGGAATCGCATAAACGACCTCCAATTCGCCTTCAGATGGACACCCAGCTTCTCCGTCATTAACACTTCTGAGCGTTGATACGTAGTCTGTTACAGAACCAAGCATGAAATCAACATCTGTCGTTTCGTCATTGTCATAACAGATCTCAATCAACAAATTACTAGTCCCATCATATAAAAATGGATTGTCTAGCTTGACTATATTAGCGCCTTCTTTAGTTTCTATTGTTCCAGAAAAGACATTGGCTAGTCCGCCATCTTCTTTGAATCCATCAAGGCTCAAGGTATCATTTCCTATAAGAGCCATCGAAATATTAAAACCTTCATATGGGATCTCACTTAGTTTTTCTTCTACATCAAATACTAGTCTGTTGATTATTTGACCTCCTACTCCAAACTCTGCAAGAAACGCTCGTTTGTATAAGATTTGTGTTCTTGTTCCTTCCCAAGCTCCATTGAATATTGAGTTGTCTAACTCTTCGCCATCTCCAATGTAAGTTTGCAAGTTTATCCCATCTGTATTAAATTCAGAATCATTGTCAATAAGATCGATTTCCATCGTATTGCTGAGTACTTCTTCATCAGAAGTTAGTGTGAGGTTTATAGTCTTATCTCCTTCTATGGTTGCGTTATCAAACACAACAAGTTCGATTTCAACAGTCGTTTCTCCAGCTAATAAAGTGGCTGTTGTTCCACCCAAGGCAAAATCCAAACCTTCTACAGCAGTACTTGATGGTTCTACGGTAATCTCTACTTCTACATCCTTATCAAACGCTAATGCTGTTCCTATGGTTATTGAAGTTTTTTCAACAGGATTACAGAACTCATCGTCAGATATTCCACTTGGGTTGATGGATAGATATTGATTGGCGAACTTGATGCCAGGTGCAGAAAAACTACTTGTTGTCCATAATCCTCTGCCATAAGTAGCGGCTGCAACTTCTAAGTCACTTGATCTGAATTTCAACATATCTACTCTTCCAAGTCCGATTTGAGGGCTGATGTTTTCCCAGGTAGGTGAAGGCTCATTGATATTTGATTGCCAGATCCCGATTTCGGTTGCTATCAAAACTTTATTGTTGTCTCTTGGATTAAAAATTCCCCATCTAACAGGCACATCAGGTAAGTCACCTTCTAGTGATCTCCATGATTCTCCTCTGTCATTTGATGTAGCTATACTTTCAACTCCAAAATTACTATACGTAACTAACATCTTATTTCGATCAATATGATCTATTTCTATATTTCTTGTAAATCCCCCACCAGCATATAGGAATTCACTTTCAGGATTATCTGAAGTAGGGTTTGTAACCTTAACAATAAACCCACCGCTGGTTCCTAGGTAAAGTACATTAGAATCATGCGGATCCATCTTTAGCGCACTAACTCTTTGGTTACCCAATGCAGAAATTGGAACAGAAACAGACTCGCTTGAAATTAGATTGGTCCTAAATACATGACCATTTTCTTCACTAGAATAAACGTATAGATTGATGTCATCCAATTCAGTAGGATTGATAAAATATGCTTGACCTTGTTGGCCATAAAATCCACCTTGAGATAAATCTCCTCCAAATGTTGCTACAAAACCTCCTCCTTGCGAAGCTCCTACTTGAAAGTTACCATTGTTCTGTCCGATATGGCAAAATGCACCATCACCACCAACTACTTCTATAGCTCCGCCTAATCCTGGGCTCGAAAGTTGATTTGTCCCATTATCTTGAGCTCCGGCTAAAAAGAAATCTTTGCCTGCCTCTGGGTGAATCGCACAAGCATAAAATTGCGTACTTACATATCCATCACTTATTCCTCTAATATCTGGGAGAGAGCTTGTCGCATCTTGTGTGATGTATAATCCACCATCGTTGCTAAACAAGACTCTATCTGATGATCCATTTACAAATTGTGCAGAATGCTGATCGGCATGTACATTTTGGATTGTAGGTGTTTGAAACCACTCTGACATTTGAGCCCAAGTATTACCACCATCTTCAGTTTTATATAAATTTACACCTCCAATAAAAGCGACATCGCTATTATTAGGATCGATTGCTATTGATAGGTCATACCATGCTTGATTTCTTGCAAAGTTTCCTCCATTGAATGTCAATGCTACCGTAACGCTATTCCAAGTATCTCCTTTGTCAGTAGATCTCAAAATATTGTTTACAGCCCCAGATTCACCATCTTGTGCCAATACCATTACCAAGTTTGGATCATTGAGTGAAGTACCCAATTCGATTCTTTCAAAATCATCTATACCCAATTCCTTGTATGACCATTGGAATCCTCCATCGTCAGATCTATATACCCCATCAAGTCCTTGGATTCCCATAGCTGCGAATATCGTCCCGTCAGATGTGATTTCTAGGTCGGCGGCTCTGTTAGAGAAACCTTGGTTGACATTGTTAAGTACAGCTGCCCATGATTGACCTCCATTTAGAGTCATTTGTACACCACTCTCTCTTGTTGCGGCGAGTAGGTTTCCGTCAGCTGTAAATAGTAATTTCTGTGTATGATTGAAGTTTCCATTTCCTGTGCTAGGTATTCTTTCCCAGTCTATACCTCCATTGCTAGATTTGTAGATGCCATCTCCACGGTAAGCATCACCATTAAACCATCCTTCACCAGTACCGATGTAGATCTCCTCAGGATTATTTGGATCTTGTGCTATAGCGCCAATTGATGGATTTCCAGTATAACCAGTTATTCTCTCCCATGTTGGATTCGTATCGGCATTGGTTACTCTCCATAATCCGCCGGCTACACTACCTATTAGAAGTGTATTGCCAGATGGATCTCTACTGTCTACCAAGACGGCTCTTGTTCTACCTCCTACATTGTCTGGTCCTCTTGATACCCATTCTTCTCCTTCTCTATTTACATCGAATCGACCTTCCTTGATAAGTTGTTGTTTAATTTCATAAATTTTATCCTTAGGGACTAATCCAGTTGCAGGGTCTTTTGTCATTTCTATTTCCTGTTCTGCCATGAGTGCGATCCGCTCTGCTTTTGACATTTTCTTTGGAGCAGTTTCTTGGTTACAAGCGACAAAACCTAATGCGATAAAAGACAATAGGTAATATTTGAGAAGCTTCATATAGTGTAGGTTTTATGTGTAATTGAATTTGATAACTCAATGTAGAGAAAAACATACAGTTGTAAAGTCTATTTTCTTGATATTAGCATTTTATTAAATCTAACTGTCTTGTAGGCTATGTTTTGGGGTAGGGCATGAGACTGGCAGTAAAATGAGAGGTGGATACTTAGTAAAGCCATGTGAAAATATTTTTTGTCAACAATTAAAATTTTGGATTTATTTTTATCTTATTCTCAGATTACAATTAAAATCGACTTACTTGTAACCAAGTATATCCGTATTTGTAAAGTGACTTACTTTAATGTTCATCAATTTGAATTTCATGAAAGGTGGTCGTTTATTATTTGGGGAGAACTGTCTCATGAAAATATTGATTCAGATAATATCTGTTTAGATCTGACTAATATTTTCAATGAAGCTTGTAAGTCACTGAATATTAATGGTTATTGGTTTTGGGCAAATTGAAAACGGGTATTAATCTAAAAAAGAGGTGATGGTATAAATAAGTTATGGCTAATTAAGATTTAAATAATAGAACAATATGGTAAAAGTAGGAATGTATTTCGCCTTAATAATTCTTGTAATGGTAAGCTGCAAAGGAACTAAGGAGTTAAGTGAAAATAAAATGCAAAATGATTTTGAGATTCAAGATTCTATATTTGTAATGGATATTGTAGAAAAATACGAAGTTCTAGACACGACCAAATACAATCCAAATTATGAAGGAATAGTCGAAGCACTAATGAGTACATTTACAAAAACAATTTTCGTGCATGATGATTCTAGGGTATCTAAAATTACTTTTGACGAAGAAGGAAGGGTAACAATGCATTTATTTTATAATAGAGACAGTTCGTTACTTAAGATTTACAGCGAAGTTGCCAAAGGACAACCCTATTTCGTTGAATTCAATATGGATACTGTATTTCACGAAGAAAAAGTTCTGATGATGAAACAGAAGATTAAAGAAGATGGAATTTTAACAATTGACTCAATAAGTGAATTTAGTATTGTTGGTTATGATTGTTTTGAAGTAAGATTTAAACCAGATGAGAACATTTTGGCGAAATACTATTTATCTAATCAAATCCCAAAATTGGAAGGATTACTAGGTGCTATGATGAATACGCAATTTGACTTTTCTATAAAAACGGTGAACGAATCGCGCGAGGGAGGCTTAAGAATAATAAAACAACCTAAAAATAAACGTGTCGATAAAATGATGGAAAAGTACCTGACGTTAAGTTCTTTAACTTATGCTGTAAAAGAGTAAATTAAAAAATAGATAACAATAGACATAACGGAATCTTTTCTTTGGTCAGACTCCGCATGTCATCAACGTTAAAATAAGACTAAATGAGCTTTCTAAAAGCAGAATGGAGAAAACTCGCATTAGCGAATTATTTAATTGATAAAGGGCTACTTGATAAATATCTACCCATAGGTACTGAATTAGACTTGTGGAATGGAAACTGTTATGTTAGTTTGGTTGGGTTTATGTTTGTTAACACTAGACTATTAGGGTTTGAAATTCCATTTCATACAAACTTCGAAGAAGTTAATTTACGGTTTTATGTTAAACGATTCGACAATGGGGAATGGAAAAGAGGCGTTGTTTTTATTAAAGAAATTGTTCCAAAACGAGCTTTGACTTTTGTCGCAAATACAGTTTATAATGAAAATTATGAAACATTGCCAATGGAACACTCTTGGAGTTCAAGCGAAAATCGAAGAACTGTACAATACAGATGGAAAAAATCAGGTAAATGGAATTCAATAAAAATTGATGCCAGTATTGAAAAATTCAAGATTGAATCAAACAGTGAGATAGAATTCATTACTGAACATTATTGGGGCTATGCAAAAGTAAATCAGAATAAATCCAATGAATATGAAGTTACCCACCCAAAATGGGAAGCATATGAAGTGAAAGATTATGAAATTGATATAGACTTTGGAACTTTGTACGGAAAGGAATTTGAATTTTTAAATTCAACCAATCCAATTTCGGTAATGTTAGCTGAAGGGTCAGAAATTACAGTAGAAAATAAGAAAACAATAAAAATAACGACACCACAACAAGGTGCATAGTGCATAGTGCATACCCTTTGGGATGCGCACCATACACTAACCATGGTGTATATAAAACAACCAACTCTAAGTAAATGATACAAATCAATAAGTCCAATGAGCTTAATGTCTTTACAACTGATAAACTTAATTCATGGGTAGACATTGAATTTGGCCAAATTCCTATTGTAGAGGAAACTGAACGGGCTCAGCCAGATTGGACCATTATTTACATAGAGAATGGTGAGATTAAAACATTTTACAATATTATTGAAAGAGAAATCTTTGTGGACGATATCAAATTCAAAATTGGTGGAGTTAATAATGTCATTACGCCAAAATAATTTAGAGGGAAAGGTTATGCTTCTCAAACCCTAAGAGAAACTGAGAATTTCATCTTTAACAAATTGAATTGTGAACTGGAGGTGTTACTTTGTGCAGACAATTTGATTCCATTCTACAAAAAACTTGGTTGGTATAAAGGCTGTCTCTTATACACATCTGACGCTGCCGACGAAGAGGATAGTGTAG
>CAJXUU010000169.1 GCA_913061325.1 uncultured Saprospirales bacterium
TATCCTCTTCGTCGGCAGCGTCAGATGTGTATAAGAGACAGGGAGATAATTGTCCCGCTGCTATCATCGGATTACCAAAAAATATTTCTCTTTCTATCAGTGGTCGTTTATTGTTAATCATTGTACTATTAATTTGATGCAAAAGTATAAAATTTACTTTCTCTAAGTATCATCTATTCGATCAATTCACTTTCCTTAACTATAGAATATGTTAGTAAAAACTTAAAGCCTAAACAAATATCTTTCTCTCTACCTTAATAAGTTGATTAATCAATATCCATAAAAAAGAATAATCTCATCTTTGCAAAATGATTAAAGAAACAATAGAAAGTGATATACTTATAATCGGAGCTGGGTTGACTGGTCTGACATTGGCTTATGCACTTAGAAATTCTGGTTTATCTATCAAGTTAGTCGAAGCAAGAAGTCGTGTTGGAGGAAGGATTGAAACTGTTGAAACTGTTGATGGAGTAAAAGTAGAAATGGGTGCCACTTGGCTTGGAAATAAACATACTTATCTCGCAAGGCTTTTAGCCGAATTAGGAATAAACACTTTTGAACAAATCATTGGAGATACAGCTATTTACGAAGCAATATCTACAAGTCCACACTATCTTGCAAGGATACCTCCAAACCCTGAGCCTTCACTTCGTATAACAGGTGGTTCAGAAGCATTAATCAAGAAATTATCGAGTTATATAAGTGTCGAAAATATTTTTTTAGATGCCAAAGTGGAAAGTATAAAGAAGAGTAAAATTGGAGTAATAACGGATTGTGTACATTCAATTTTCAAATCCAAGATTGTCATCTCAACCCTACCTCCAAATTTACTAGTTAACTCAATTTATTTTGATGGCGCACTTCCCCATAGTCTACTTTCAGTTGCCAAGAATACACATACATGGATGGGTGAATCTATAAAGATAGCACTTACCTACGCTACTCCATTTTGGCGAAGTGAGGAGCTCTCAGGCACGATTATGAGTAATGTAGGTCCTATTCCAGAAATGTATGATCATAGCAATGCAGAAGATAATAGATATGCGCTCATGGGGTTTCTCAATGGTGGCTACTTTCAATTGACCAAAAAAGAGCGATTAGCGATAATCATGAAGCAATTAAAAAAGTATTATGGAAAATTGGCAGAAACATATACTAACTATGAAGAAAGAGTATGGAGAATTGAATCTGAGACATTTACTCCTTATGAGTCAAATGTTCTACCGCATCAGCTGAATGGGCATGATGTCTATCAAGAATCATATTTAGCCGATCGACTTATGTTGGCTGGAACAGAAACATCTACCTACTATCCTGGGTATATGGAAGGTGCCGTTTACAGTGGATTATTGACCAGTAAAAAAATCTTAGAAAAATTAAAACATGATAGGTAGAAAAATAGACCATATCGTTTATGCTGTTCTTGATCTTGATCAAGCGATGAGCGATATAGAAAGTCATCTTGGAATTCGTCCAGTATTTGGCGGATATCATAAAACTCAAGGCACAAAAAATGCATTGCTCGATCTTGATGATGGGTGCTATTTAGAAATACTTGCAATTGATCATGATAATATCAACATCAAAACGTCTAGATGGATGGGAATTGACCTTATCTTAGAACCCCGAATAACAAGATGGGCTCTTAAATCAGATCACATAGAATCAGATAGTGAAATCCTGAAATCACATAATAAAGAAATGGGTACTATATATCAAGGATCAAGAAAAACAACCACAGGAGAAACATTAGCATGGAAAATGATTCTACCTCTTTCTAGTCCAGACATAGAACTTATTCCATTCATGGTTGATTGGTCAGAGTCGGCATTTCATCCAACTGAAAAACTACAAGAAGGATGTTCACTTAAAGAAATCAGCTTAGCTGGCAGTGCGGCCGACAAAAGCAATCAGGTTTTTAATGAACTGAGTATATCAAATAACATTTCTAATACTATCAATACCACAATATCAATAACCATTGAAGGTCCAAATGGCCTTATCATTCTAAAATAAAATATGTACAGATCTATAGTTATTATTATTGCTATCTTGAGTTTCGCTTCTTGCAAAACCAATAAGCCCGACACATCTTTAGTCACGAGTACACCCGCAGAGCAAATCATAAAGCAAGCCATCAAAGCACACGGAGGCAAAAAGTATGAGACAGCACATTATGGTTTTACTTTTAGAAAGAAGCAATACACATTCCAAAATAATGGCGAGCAATATGAATACTCAGTAACGAGTGAAAAAGATGGAAAAACTCAAAAAGATGTAATGCACAATGCTGGAATGACTCGTCATATTAATGGGCAATCAGTTTCTTTGACTAAAGATGAACAAAACAGGTATTCACAAGGAGTGAATTCAGTCATCTATTTCGCAACCTTACCTCATAAATTAAAAGATAAATCTGTTAATAAGAAATACATTGGAGACACAAGTATTAAAGGGAAAAAATACCAAGTAGTTAAAGTTACTTTCGATAAAGAAGGTGGAGGAAAAGACCATGATGATCAGTATCATTACTGGATCAATACTGAAACTCATCTTATTGACTATCTAGCATATAACTACACTGTAAATAAAGGAGGAGTAAGATTCCGTTCTGCATATAATACACGAAATGTCGATGGAGTCATTTTCCAAGACTATATCAACTTTAAAGCACCTGTAGGAACTCCTTTAATTGATTTACCAAAATTATTTGAAGCGAATCAACTAAAGCAATTGTCATTAATCGAGACAGAAAATGTTATAAAGATGTAAGTAGCATCCTTGGAGATCATTTGCTACATTTGTGATACCATATGTGGTATCCAAGTATCCACCTAATCAAATAAAACGAATCAAGTGAAACAAGCATATATAGTAGACGGAGTCCGTACAGCTTTTGGAAAATTCAGAGGTACTTTATCATCTTACAGAACGGATGATCTTCTTGCTCACGTCCTAAAATCGTTGGTAGCAAAGAATCCTAACATCCCTCTTGATGCATATGAGGATGTAATCATAGGCTGCGCTAACCAAGCGGGAGAAGACAATAGAAATATTGCGCGTATGAGTGCATTATTAGCGGGTCTTCCTTGGTCAGTGCCAGGTGAAACGATAAATAGATTATGTGCATCAGGAATGTCAGCAATCGTACATGCCAATCGAGCAATCAAAGCTGGAGATGGCGATTTATTCATTTCAGGAGGCATAGAACATATGACTCGTGCTCCTATGGTCATGTCTAAATCAACTAGACCATTTGGAGGTGACATGAAGGTATATGACAGTAGTTTTGGGTGGAGATTTATCAATCCTAAGATGGCAAAGTTGTACGGTACAGAAGCTATGGGAAACACAGCAGAAAATCTTGCTGAAATGTTTAACATTAGCCGTGAAGACCAAGACAAGTTCGCAATGAATTCTCAAAAGAAAGCAGCTAAGGCTAGAGAAAATGGTAGACTAGCAAAAGAAATAGTAGCAGTAGAGATACCTAGAAGAAAACAAGATGCTTTGATCTTTGATCAAGATGAATTTATCCGTCCTGAAACAAACATGGAAGCATTGGGTAAACTCAGAACAGTATTCAAAGAAGGAGGAAGTGTAACAGCAGGAAATGCAAGTGGATTAAATGATGGAGCCGCAGCCGTAATAATAGCGTCTGAAGATGCTGTAACAAAATATGATCTAAAACCGCTGGCTAGAATTGTATCTTCAGCTGTCGTAGGTGTAGAACCTAGAATCATGGGAATAGGCCCCGTAAAAGCAAGCCAGAAAGCATTAGCTAAAGCTGGTCTTACACTTGATCAGATAGGTGTCATTGAACTAAATGAAGCATTCTCAGCCCAAAGTTTAGCATGCATTAGAGAATTAGGCCTAGCAGATGGCGATCCTAGAATAAACCCCAATGGTGGTGCAATTGCTATCGGTCATCCCCTTGGAGTATCAGGGACAAGAATCTCACACAGTCTTGCCATAGAACTACATGAAAAGAATCAACAGTATGGACTCGCAACTATGTGTATTGGTGTAGGTCAAGGGTATGCTATGGTGATTGAAAAAGTTTAAAAGGCAGCGGTTTAGATCGAATCTTCATTTTGAAAAATAGGTTTCAAACACTACCTTACATTTCTTAATATTCAAATTTCAATTTATTTCAAATGTTCAAATCCAAAAGTGCTACTGCATATTTTCAATCTCTAGTATTGCTTATATCTACTATATTAATTTTCTCATGTTCTTCGGCTGAGTTAGTACCGATGGACCTTAAGAAGGTACCATTAATTCCTACGCCAGTTTCTGCAACTGCAACTGGTGAATCATTTGAGATTACAGACAAAACCGTAATTTTCACCTCTGGGGATTTCCTATCAATAGAACAGTTTGCCCAAGAAGCAAGAAACGTCACTGGACATCCATTAGAGATCTCCCCAATGATATCATCTCCTAGTAATGGGAATATGTATTTCCAAATTGCAGAAATAGAAAATAAAGATTCTGAAGCATATGAACTTGAAGTTTCAAATAATAATTTGGTATTAAAAGCAAATACTGAACAAGGTCTTTTCTATGGTATTCAAACTATTAGACAATTGATGCCAGCTTCCATTGAAAGTGGAAGGTTAAGTAAAGAAATCGTATACTTAGCTTCAGGGAAAATAATTGATTCACCTAGATTTGAATATCGTGGTGCCATGCTTGATGTATCTAGGCATTTCTTTGGTGTAGATGTAATCAAACGATACATCGATTATATTTCAAGCTATAAGATGAATAAACTACACCTTCATCTTTCTGATGATCAAGGTTGGAGAATAGAAATCAAGTCGTGGCCAAAATTAACAGAGGTAGGCGGTCTTACACAAGTTGGTGGTGGTGAAGGTGGATTCTATACACAAGAAGATTATAAAGAGATCGTAAGATATGCTCAAAGTAAATTTGTAACTATTGTTCCTGAGATTGATATGCCAGGCCACACCAACGCTGCCCTTGTTGCATATCCCGAATTAAACTGTAATAAAAAAGATCCAAACCCTAAGGCATATTCTGGAATTGAAGTTGGTTTTAGCACACTATGCACCAGAAATCCTGAAGTATACAATTTCTTAGATGATGTTATCAAAGAATTAGCCGCAATGACCCCAGGTGAATATATCCATATCGGTGGAGATGAATCACATGTTACAGAAAAAGAAGACTATATCTACTTCATTAATAAAGTGCAAAAAATAGTATCTAAATATGGAAAGAAAGTTATGGGTTGGGACGACATTTCTGCTGCTACTTTAGAAACTGGGTCCGCAGTACAACATTGGGCTAAAAAAGAGAATGCTATAAAAGCGGTCGCTCAAAATGCAAAAGTCTTGATGACTCCAGCAACAAGGACCTACCTTGATATGCAATACGATAGTACAACTCCATTAGGTCTTCACTGGGCGGCATATATAGAGTTAGACAGTGCTTATATATGGGACCCCGCGACTCAAATAGACGGAATATCTGAATCACAAATCATTGGAGTAGAAGCTGCCCTATGGTCTGAGACAATAGACAATCTAAATGAAATAGAATATATGGCTTTCCCTCGATTAATAGGTCATGCAGAAATCGGATGGTCTCCTCAAAAAGGAAGAAGTTGGGATGAATATAAATTCAGACTAGCCAAACACGAAGA
Source organism: uncultured Saprospirales bacterium (assembly GCA_913061325.1). Classification (GTDB taxonomy): domain Bacteria; phylum Bacteroidota; class Bacteroidia; order Chitinophagales; family Saprospiraceae; genus CAJXUU01. The sequence continues at coordinate 5,669 of CAJXUU010000169.1, forward strand.
AAGATTGGTTGAAATGGGAATTGATTATTACAGATCGGCTTTGGTGCCTCGAAATGCAAACGATGGTTTACAACTTAATAATCCTTAATAATTAAACCATTCCCCTTTCCTAGGATACTTTTCACATATGCATTAACAACTCTGTTCATTGGAATAGGATTATGCCCAGGAAAGTAATCTTTATATTTTTCATAAGCATCTGATACCACTCCAAGGGATACCGCATTTAATCTGATTCCCCTTTCAAGTTCAAGTGAAGCAGCTTTCACAAAACTATGAATTGCTCCATTCACCATAGCAGCGCTAGCAGTTTTAATGACAGGATCGTCAGCTAATATTCCTGTGGATAGTGTAATTGATCCGCCCTCTACAAGATGTTCTTGTCCAAGTCTAGTGAGATTTACTTGTCCCATCAATTTACTCCTCAGACCTATATAATAATCATCTTCGCTTAAGTTTTTAAATTCCGCCCATCTCGCTTCACCTGCAATACATACAATTGCGTCTACATTCCCAACCTCATCCAACATTTTTTTAATTGAATCTGAAGAAGTAAGATCAACGGTAACTTGACCAGACGAACGCCCAGCAACAATTAATTCGTGATCATTTGTCAAATATTCAACCACTCTTCTCCCTATTGTACCCGCTCCTCCTATTACTAATATTCGCATAATTGTCTCAGAATTTTTACACTTCTAGATCATAAATAAATGAAATCTAATAATATTTTTTGCATTTCATTGCAACGAAATACGTATTTAGAAAATCTATAAAGTATATCATCTAAACACAACGGATCATGAATTATATACCAAGACTACTATTAACATTCGTTTTCGGATCTTTATTCTTATCTAACCTGACTTCTCAATATTCAATTTCTAGTGATGCGAGCAGCTTAGATATTGCGTGCGATGGCGAATGTTTTACATATAAAGTAGAGGATGGTATTGGTGGACCATATTTTTGGATTACAACAGGATCAATCCAAGGCAGTAATAATGATGAAGAGGTAACAATTTGTTGGAGTGTAATAGGAGAAAATGATATTCAAGTTGTAGATTTTGCCGCTTCGTTTGTAAACCAATCTGCCTTTCACACCGTGATGGTATCTGCAATTCCAAAACCTGAAGTAATTTTCCCCTTGTATCCTGACTGTATAGTTAGAGATACAGTTTTTACAGAACCTACACAGGATGAATTTAAAACAGTTGACTGTCGTACAGTGTGCTCTGGATCAACAGCAACATATTCTGCGTTGGTTGGAAACAGTTCATCAGTTACTTGGGAGGTAGATGGTGGTACAATACTGAGTCAATCACAAGAAGAAATAACCATTGAATGGAATACATCAGGCTCAGGAAATATTAAAATCACAGAATCAAATAATGGCTGTATTGGTAGCGAAAACTATTGTATCGAAATACTTAAGCCACTCGACATAGATATCGTAGCATTAAATGGAAGTGTAAACGATATCACTATATGTCTTGGTCAGGTTGTATATTTTCAAGGAATAGGGAGTGAAGATGTAACACAATTTCAATGGGATTTTGGAAATAATACCTATGCTTCTGGTAGCAGTGCTTCTGCAACTTTTGATCAAGCAGGCACATTTACTGTTACCCTTTTAGGTCGTACAGAGTGCGGATGTCAGGCCACAAGTATATATACCGTAATAGTGGATAGTAACCCCGGTCCAAAAATAATGTGTACCGGAACTGTCTGTGGAGGTGATGAGCAAACTTATTTTGCAGCTGAAAGTTGTTCGAATTATACTTGGAGTGTCAGCGGTAATGGAAGTTTGATAGATGGAGGTGGGTCTACTGATGATTTTATCACGGTAGTTTGGGGAAGTGGCCCAGTGGGAGAGATAAATCTAAGTACTTCTGGGTGCAACACCCCATTATGTGCATTAACAACAACTGTACAAATTCCAATAATTGATAACAATGCAATAATTGAAGGTCCATCGGTTGTTTGTAAAGATGGTTTTTCTAGTTATTCTGTTCAATACTACAATGGTACTGATTACACTTGGTCTATTAGTGGAAATGGGCAGATCATCAACGGAAATGGGACAAACGAGATTACTGTAGACTGGGATGACAATCCATTTTCTCCGGATCAAACAACCATCTCAGTCACGTACGATAATTGTCATCTAGAATGTGGTGGTCAAGCAAGTATAGTTATTGATCTATTGCCTAAATTTGTATTAACTGTCGATGACCTAACTTGTACAGAACAGTCTACTTATATAAATGCATTGGTAGGATGGAATTCTGCAACAGTTGATTTTGAAATCATCAATCCTTTAGGGATATCTTCTACTTTTCCGAATGTACAATTCCTTTCAGAAATATTTACCATCCCAGGTGAATATACAGTCATAGCTGTTGATGCAGCAGGATTATATTGTAATGATAAAATTGAAAGAAAATTTACGGTCTTAGAAAAGCCTGATGCTCCAATGTCAATAAATGGACCTTTATCAATTTGTAAGGACGAATTTTACTCTTATTCAGTTATAGCTCCAAACTCAAGTTATAGTGCTCGATGGATAATTACGGATGGGACAAGTACATCCGTCCAAATAGGAAATCAGATAAATATTCAATGGACGAGCGATGGACCCTATGAAATAACTGTTAACTTTTATCATCTTGAAGATGCTTGTTCATCAGAAACAATTACAGAATCCTTATTACCGATAGCTAATGCAATAATATCAGGATCTGATGAAACTTGTATAGATGAGACTACTTCTTATGATGGTGGGATTGCTTCAGGCAATTCGTCTGATTGGACTATATTACCCTCAGATGCAGGAAGTATAAAAAAGAATAATGACAACACAATTGACGTTACTTGGCACTTAGCAGGAACACATCAATTAAGTCTAGATTTTTGTGGTGCATCTTTATCATATGCAGTAACAATAAACCCAAATCCGTCAACATTGGTAAATTTTCCAGAAAAGGTATGTTCAGGAGATATGGCCACCATAAATATTCCAGTTACTTCATCAACAATTGTTATAACCGATGAATTAGACAATCTAGTAAGTAACAATAATATTTCAATTGTTGCTCCAGGAAAATATAAGGCAATAATAACAATGTCTGCAGGATGTGAAGAAATCATCCCAATTGTGATCGATACCTTTATTCCTCCAAGTGTACGGGTATCATCACAACAAGAAAATGCGTTTTGTATTCCACATCCTGGTATTTCCATAGTTGCACTGAATACAGATGATGGTTATACATATGAATGGTACCATAATGGTATTTCTCTTGGAAATACCGCTGATCAGATAACAACTACTACATACGGAGATTATCATGTAGTTGTAACAGATCAAAATGGATGTATTGCTACATCAAATATCCATACCTTATACGAGTGGTGTGTTGGGGATCAACCACCGGGAACTTGCAACGGTAGTGGAAATGCTGGAATTCTTCAGCTTGGAGCAATGTCTCTTACTTGTAACGATCTACAATTTAACATTAAAGGATCAACGTATAATTCGACTTCCTTCACTTGGGTTTTTGGAGATCCTGATTCTGGCATTAATAATACTGCAATGGGTAATAGTCCAATTCATTCATTTTCAAATGCTGGATTTTATTACGTCTTTTTATATGGTAATGTTGCAGGAGAAAGTGCTGTAGAAATATTTACAGTTCCCGCTGCCCCTCTATTTGATTACGATTTGGCATGTGCCAATAGTGGCGTACAGTTTAACAATCATTCAACTTTCATTCCTGGATATCCAATTAGTCAATATTCTTGGGATTTTGGAGACCCCGTAAGTGGCATTGATAATACGTCTATGGCTAAAGACCCAATTCACATTTATACTACAGCTGGAAATTATACTGCTACGTTAGAAATTACGGGCAACGATGGATGTACAGCTGCTTACCAGTTGAATGTTGAAGTATTGCCTGGACCTTTTGGAGATTTTGTAATGCCGCAATCTACATGCAGTGATGAAGGACTTCTTTTTATAGGATATGAATCAAGCGAGATATTGAATTACGAGTGGGATTTTGAAGATCCAACTTCAGGCGCTGCAAATATGTCAACCGCAAGCCGTGCGATTCATACTTTTAGTGCAGGTGGGTCTTATAACGTAAGCCTTACTGTCAGCGATATAAATGGATGTTCAACAATAATAACAAAGCCAATAAATATAACTTCTACTTCTCTTTCTGGTCAAATTGTGGCGAATCAAGCATTTCCAATGTGTTTTGGTGAAGAAGTGACATTAGACGCTCCAATTGGAGGTTTAGCATACATTTGGTCTAATGGTGAAGCAACTCAAAGTATAACAACAGTTAGACCAGGTATCTACTCAGTTACTATTGCCGATCCAAGTGGATGCCAATATATCCCAGACGATATAAATGTATCAGTTGAAGGTGTAATAAATAGAAGAATAACAGCCACTGTTCCGGTAGATCAATATGATTATTTTGGAGAGCAATACTTTGATAGTATAGTTATTTGTCAAGATCAATACTTCTCTTTTAATGCTACGTATATAAACAGTGCAACTTATTCTTGGTCTATGGGCTCGTCAACAAATTGGTATACGAATTCATCATCATTCTCACAATTACCTCCTGGTAAACATGAGATATTTGTAACCATCACTGATCCAATATCAGGATGCCCAGTTGAAAGTGAGCCATTTAAAATAATAGTAAATGAACTACCAAGTCAGATAACATTAAACGGTGCCAACAACAATCTCTGTGAAGGAGAAACACATATACTTTCAGTTAATAGTCCTGATAGTAATATGAAATATTATTGGAATACTGGTGAAGTAGGAACATCCATCACTTCGAGTGCAGCTGGATGGTATTACGTTACTGCAGTAAATGATAAAGGGTGTGAAAGAGAAAGTTCTTCAGTACTGATTAGTAAACGACCCGATGCCAACCGGATTAACATAGGTTGTGCAACAGCTTGTTTTCCCGATACAATATGCACACCATATATTGATGGAGCCTCTACTTACCAATGGTTATTAAATGGTTCGCCAGTAAACGATGTTTTTGGAAATGACCTCATTGTTAATCAAGCTGGTGATTATCAATTGGTAGTTGACAACTTCAATGGTTGTCAGGATACTAGTGATGTCTTTACAATAGATGCGGAACCTAGTGACCAATCAATAACAGGAATAGTTTTTATAGATGATAATATGAATGGTATCTGGGATGCTGGAGAAATGCTATTATCAGGTGTGACAGTCAATATTTATAATGGTTTCTCAATTGAAAGTACAACTACTACGGATGTAAATGGTACTTACCTATTTGATCCAATTACTATAATTAATCCAGTTGTTAGAATAGATACTACTGGTTTAAATCTCAATCTCAACGGAGGACTGTTTGAAGCCAACGTAGACTTTCTAACCTGCATAGAAGATAAAACACAAGACTTTCCATTGATAAAAACTTGTACCGAAATAGAAGTATTTGAAGTTGTCATAGTTTGCATTGGAGAAACGGTTACTATTAATAGTATTGATCTTGCAGATGGCGATATATGGCCATTTATGGATGTAAATTCTCAAGGATGTGATTCAATCACTAATATCCAAGTGTTAGCCCATCCTGCACCTGTTGTGGATCTCATTCCACAAGCGACTTGTATGAATCAAGATGCTGGACAATTAGAGATAAGTATAATGAGTGGTGGTACATTGCAGTTTGCAATAGATGATGTTACTTCATTTTCTCCTGATCTTATTTATACCAACCTAGCAGCTGGAAGCCACACGCTTTGGCTATTTGATTCAAATGGGTGTTCTTCTTCATATACATTTATCATTGATGAAATACCTTCACCAGATATGACATCAATAATTCAGAATACTTGTGCTGGTGGTAATACTGGTTCTGTCTCTTATACACATCTCCGAGCCCACGAGACAGGCAGAAATCTC
>CAJXUU010000170.1 GCA_913061325.1 uncultured Saprospirales bacterium
AAATATTACTTGGCAATTGGATGAATGGATTTACAATCCCAACAAAGAAATTATATCCTTTCCAATGGAATTGGGATTCTGGATTTACGAGTTTGGGAATTAGTCATTTTAATCTAGCGTATAGTATACAAGAATTGGAATCGCTCTTTTCTGGTCAATGGGAAAATGGGATGGTCCCTCATATTATTTTTCATAGTGAAAAAGAGAAAACGTATTTCCCAAATCATGATTTCTGGAATGCAAATGTCAATAGTGGAGCACCTCTAAAACCAAAGACTTCAGGTATAACTCAGCCACCAGTACATGGATTTATATTAGAGGCTATGTTGGATAGATATCCAGATGATGAAAAACTTATTCAAGCTGCAAAAAAGCTCTTCCCTAAAATATTAAAGAGTCATAAATTTTTCTACACTTACCGTGACCCAAATAGAGAAGGACTTGCATTCATATTTCATCCATGGGAATCTGGAAGGGATAATTCTCCACTTTGGGATTTTTCTATGGATAGAATTATAATTGATAAAAGTAAATTGCCACCATATAGAAGACAGGACACTAGCTTAGCTTCTTCTGACGAACGTCCCACTACAGATCAATATGATCGATATGTCTATCTATTAGAATTGGGAAAAAAGCACAATTATGATGGCATAGGAATCAGTGAGGAAAGCCCTTTTATGATTCAGGATACCCTAATTAATACTGTACTTATCAAATCAAATCAAAGTCTAATCAATATAGGGAAGAGGTTCGGATGGGATACAGCGGAACTAGAGGAGTGGAATCAACAATCAATTTCGAAATTTCGTGAAAAGTTATGGGATGATAAGATACAATCATATGCTTGCTACGATATGGTCGATCACAGCACTATTTCTCATAGGGAGATAGGTGGGGTAGCCGCATTATTTGGAAACATACCAACCCAGGAACAAGGAGATAGCATAGATGATTATTTAAAATCATTGCATGAAAGAGAATACTTTATATGTCCTAGTTTTGATGTAGACAGTCCACTCTTTGATTCTAAGAGATACTGGAGAGGTCCAATCTGGCCTCAAATGAACTGGATGATATACAAAGGCTTAAAATCATATGGATATAATGATACAGCCAATATTGTTAAAAATGATCTTATTACACTAGTTGAAAAATTGGGATTTTATGAATATTTTGAATCTCAGAAAAGTGTTGCAGCTACATTAAAAACAGGTTATGGTGGTGGTGATTTTTCTTGGACAGCCGCATGTGTATTGGATTTGATAGAAAGTTAATACTCTAAATATTAAAAAATGAATTACATAGATTACATAGTTATAGTATCCTATATTATTGGATTTTTATTTCTTGGAAGCTTATTCAAGGATAGTAAAGATAGTAAGGACTACTTTCTAGGAGGTAAAAGTTTTGGATGGTTTCCATTGTCATTAAGTACTATTGCAACTCAGCTTTCTGCCATAAGTTTTATCTCAGCACCTGCATTTGTGGGACTCAAAGATGGAGGAGGTATGATGTGGCTTACATACGAATTGGCCGTTCCTTTAGCGATGATTTTCTTGATGGTTTTTCTTATCCCACCTATGTATAAAGCTGGAGTAGTAAGTGTGTATTCATATTTAGAAAATCGATTTAGTACATCTACTAGGCTCCTGGTCAGTGGCGTTTTTCAAGTAAGTAGAGCTTTCGGAACCAGTGTAATGATATATGCTGTTGCATTGATCTTGACCAGTGTAATGGCTATTCCCATGTGGCAGACCATTCTAATTATAGGAGTTGTTACCTTAATCTATTCCTATCAAGGAGGTATGAAAGCTGTCGTATATGGTGATATGATCCAGATGATAATTCTCTTTTTTGGAATCATTATTTGTTTGATTGCAGGATTACATCATTTAGGAGGTTGGTCAGAGTTTGTAGCAAACGTTGACAGACCAAGGTTAACTGCGGTAAACTTTAGTTCTATGGGATTTGAGAAAGGGGAAGAGTTTGGTTTTTGGCCGATGCTGATTGGTGGTTTTTTCTTGTATGCTTCTTATTATGGAACGGATCAGAGTCAAGTGCAACGCCTGTTTTCTGCAAAGGATTTAGGAACAGTAAAAAAGACGCTCTTATTTAATGGTTTGTTGCGTTTTCCTATCACTGTTATTTATTGTCTTATGGGATTGATTATCGGTACATTAGTGATGACTCAGACATCATTTTCTTCGGCAATTCCAGTCGGTAAACCAGATCTTATGATTCCAATTTTCATAAGAGATTATCTGCCTCATGGTGTGATTGGCATTTTGCTGGTTGCTATATTATCCGCTGCTATGTCATCATTGAGCTCTGCTATAAATTCGTTGAGCGCGGCTACCGTCGAGGATTTCTTCAATAGAGACAAACAACTTTCGGCTGAGAAATACATGAAGATATCTAAGCTGGCTGCAATATTTTGGGGCGTCATATGTATCCTATTGGCATTTTTTACTGGGGATATTGCCAAGACTGTCATAGAAGCCATTAATAAAGTAGGATCCGTGTTTTATGGGCCTATTCTGGCTACTTTTATTGCAGCAATAGGCATTTCTAAGATAAATAGTAAAGGTGTTAATATTGGGATTCTTGCAGGTGTAGCTACCAATGTTTATTTATGGTTATTCGTGCCAGATGTATTTTGGTTTTGGTGGAATGCAGTAGGTGCAATAGTCACATTATTAGTGGGGTATATTGCTAGTATGATACTATCGAATAATGAGAAAGATTCTAATTTCTCAAAACCTATATTAGAGTGGGATAAATCTAAGTTGATTATCCTCTTATTATTCTTTGTTGCCATTATTATATTTAGTTACTTTTTTGACACCTTTATATAAATGAAAAGAGACTTTAGCACACTTAGTCCTAGGATACTTATCGCCCCTGATAAATTTAAAGGGTCGATGACTGCGCATGAAATATCTAGCATATTAAAATCAGAAATCGAAAAGGCAATCCCTTCGGCAAAAGTATCATGTTCTCCACTTGCTGACGGAGGAGATGGCTCTATTGATATATTGGCAAAGCATTTAAATTTAGAAAAAATACGTGTCAAAACAATTGATCCGCTAGGTAGATATTTAGAAACTGATTATTATAAAAATGACGCTACTGCGTATATAGAACTAGCAAGTAGTAGTGGTCTTGTTTTATTACATGAAGAGGAGAGAAATCCATTCAAAACAAGCACTTATGGTACAGGATTAGAAATAAAACACGCCATAGAAAATGGAGTAGACCATATATACCTCTTTTTGGGTGGGAGTGCAACTAATGATGGTGGCATCGGAATAGCAAGTGCTCTTGGTTATACATTTTTAGATAATGATGGAAATGAATTACGTCCTATCGGATCATCTTTGAGTCTGATAGGAAGGATTATCCCTTCTCAAATTGAGCACGCACTGAAAAGTTTTACTCTTTGCTGTGATGTGAATAACCCTCCTACTGGGGTGAATGGTGCAGCATCTGTATATGCACAACAAAAAGGGGCTTCGAAAACAGATATAGAAATACTGGATCACGGAATGGTCAACTTATGTAACCAGGTAAAACTGTTTAACAGTAAAGAAGTAATTAATCTAATTGGTGGTGGAGCAGCGGGTGGTGTGCCAATATGTTTAGTTGGTTTATTGGGTTCTACGATTATCAGTGGTGTAGATCTAATCATAAAACAAGTTAATCTTGAAGATGAAATCGAAAATTCTGATTTTGTTATTTCTGGAGAAGGCCGACTAGACAAGCAATCTCTGAATGGTAAAGTTGTATCAGGGGTAGCTCGGCTCTGTAAGAAATACAAGAAACCACTATATCTAACTGTTGGTAAAAATGAACTCGATCAAAAATCAGTCAAAGACCTAGGTGTAAAACAGATATATGAAATTATTAGCCATGCTGAGGATATTGATGATGCAATGGAGAATGGATCATATTATTTAAGTAAAATAGGTAGAGAAATTGCACAACAAATTTGTCGTAGAAATCTATAAAACGTTATTTTCTACAAATTGAACAGAGTTGATTTTCAAGATCTTGATGATTAAAATAAACCAAGTTCTTTTATCAAATTAAGGCTAATGGCATCCTACATCCAAAACCAATTCTTATGGAGTGATTTTGCATGTGTATTGTTGCTATCTAATCATAACTCATAATAATGATAGCTAATCTGGATAATAATATCGGTTTATGTGTTTGTTTTGCAAAAAAAAATGCCCCACCCTAAATCAATAGAATGAAGCAAATTGTTATTTCTTAGTAGCTAAAGTGCTAATTGACGATAGCATCAATCTTAAAGTTTGTCTTGAGTATTTTGCAGAAACTTTGCGCTTCGCTGGATGTCTTGAACTGTCCGAGCATAACTTTGAATAATACTTTGTCTCCTTTGAAATCATTCATCACCATTATAGGCTCTATGAAGGTGTTTCTTAAGTATTGGACTTGTTCATGGGCATCTGTATAGTCAGTATATACTCCGGTTTGCACTCTGTAATTTCTCTTTTCTTCCGATGCTTGGTATCTTCTGTAGTCATTTTGACTGATCGTCCAAGGATCTTCCTCTTCTACATCTTCTGTTCCGTTGATACGTTTAGGTGACAGATTGAAATCATGCTTTATGATGACCCTGTTTTCTGGTGAGTTATGAATCTCCAAGATCCCTATTAGGTCATCCGCAACCATGGTTTGTTCTATTCTTTCTACCATTTTGCCATTAGAGTTCAAGATCAATATGGTCGGTAAGTAATTGACTTCATATTTGTTCTTCATTTGAAATCCGTCTACATTATCTATATTTACTTTTATGGATACGAAGTTTTCATTGAGAGCGGATGTAATTCTGGAATCAGCAAATGTTGTCTTTTCCATCCATTTACAAGGAGTACACCAACTTGCATAGAAATCCATAAAAACGAGCTTTCCTTCAGCACTTGCCTTGGCCAGAGCTTCTTCTACTTTTACATCCATAAACTTGATAGAATTCGTAGTGGATGCACTAACTGTAGTCAATCCTAAAACCATCAATAAGCTAGCAAATAGAGCTTGCTTCAAATTTGTTCTTATATTTTTCATAACTCACGGTTGTTTGATGTATGATATTTATTTTTCTCAGGAACTGATTGTTATTATGATCGAATTATATTTTCCTATCATGTATAACTAATTGACAGTCTGTACATCAATATTTGCAAATTGCATACCAACAGTAGTTTGTTATGTATTATTTTTATCTATAATATGAATAAATATGACTTTGGTGTTCTGTTCTTTGGTTGTAAGTGTTTGAAGTGTAGGAGTTTACATCTTATCTATGTTTTTATTATTTTTTGTGAATTAATTTTAATAAGTATTGTTTCTGCCAAAAGATTATTCTTTTGAATTTAAAACACTAGTGCTCTGTCAAGTGGTAAGTGAGGAGTTGGATTTGAGTGGATTTTGAGATTGAGCAAGGCAGAGGTTCATGAGTTTAGCGAGCTAAACGAATGGTTCTCTAACGTAGCACAAGCTTAAAATAGACCCAATACACACCTCAATTTGCCCTTGACAGTGCACTAGAGTAAATAATTACAAATTAAGAATTAGAACAGAAATTTATGAAATCAGAACTGAAACTACTGTTTCAGTTCAACTTTGTCAACATATGTCGGATCAATTAAATTTAACGTTCTTGGCGAATTGTTGAGTCATATTCAGTTATTTGAGATTTGTCATTATATATTATCAGTTACTTCTATAGTGACATCTTGCCTTGAAAGTATAGCGAATATGATATGACCCTTATTTAAGGTTGTTGACCACATTCACTATTTATCATAATCGCTCAGCAAAAGGTATGATTTGTCGAAGACAGTAGCAAAAGACATGAGAAAGGGTTGACCCAGTACAATATGAAAAGACAAAAAAAAGCATCCACACAAAGTGCAGATGCTTTCCAAAATTATAATATTCTATTTCTACTAAAATTTCAAATCTAAAGCCAATTCAAAATCGTCATATATTGTTTTATCTCCTAAGTTGTCAAAGAACGAACCAGATCCATATCTGATATCAAATTCTGTTCTGTTGATAACCACATTTGCTACGGCATTATCTGCTCCTACTGTTGTTGCAAATGATATTGTCTTTGTAGTGCCTTTGATTGTTATGTCTGCTACTACATCATAGTTTCCAGCTCCCTTTTTTTCTTTTACTTCAGTGATTTGTAAAGTAGCGGTTGGGTGATTAGGAATACCAAAAAAGTCATCTGACATTAAGTGACCTTCAAGTTTTTTTGCTGATTCTCCAGGGAGATCAGTACATTTCAGTGAATTCATATCGATGATAAACGATCCTCCTGTTAATTTACCGTTTTCAAAAATAAGTGATCCTTCTTTTATTTGAATATTGCCAGTATGTTGTCCTGTGACTTTCTTACCAGTCCAGTTAATAACTGAAGTTTTGGCATTAACAATTTTTGTAACGGGTGTAGGATTGACATTAGTCGCGGCTAATGAGAATGATACTAGTGTAAGAAGAATAAAGAATAAATTTTTCATTTCTAAATTATTTTAAATGTTTAAGATTTTGTTGATTTACTTGTTGCAACAAACTAAAGACAATTCTTAGGTGGATTTGGTTCAAAATGCTTAAAAATTATTGTCAATACTGCAACAATTTGAATAAATCCACTCAAATCCACAAAATTGGGAGTGAAAGTGGACATCTATCGCCTTGTTTTTAACTTTATGATTACTTTAATAAGTATCTTGCAACTTAGGGGAATAAATTTATGGTTTGTATATATGAACCTGACAAAATGAGTCGTTACTTTATGGAATTAAACAAATTAACTTTGAGAACCTTACTCTCATGCTTATTTATCTCAATGTGTTTTCTAGGGGCGGATGCACAAAATGAGACAGATAGCATTAAAGCTGAAAAAGCTGCAATCATACAATATAGTCTAAAGCAAAATGATCTTGCTATTAATGATATCGAAATAGATAGAAATAATAGAGTGATTGTGTCTACTTCAAAGATGTTATTAGTTATCAGTAATTTGAATGATGACCCTAATCGATTTTTGGAGAATACTTATTTGACATGTGCAATTGCAGGGAAAGACAATAAGCTCTATGCGGCAGGTAACAATCATCTTTATTTAGTAGGAGAAAATAAAAAAGTATCCATTGATGATCCTCAAGTCAATATTACTGACATTGAATATGCAAGTGGTCGATTGTATTTAGCAACAAACAAAGGGTTGTATACATATATCCTCAGCAATGGTAAATGGAAAAATTATACAACAAAAAACAGTATACTGAAATCAAATGCCATCAACTTTGTAAGAACTGATGAGAATAGAATTATCTGGGTGGGTACAGAAAAAGGCTACCTCAAAATAGACGGTGATGACTGGGAGATAGAAGATAAAAAATACAATGTTCTTAACTCTAGAAATAATAAAGAAGGACAATGGATGGTCGCGCAAGGAGATATGTTTTTGATTGATCCTTTCAATAGAAAATATGATGTAGGCTTGAATGAAGACTTATATAGAGGTGAAATTAATGACTTCGTTATTGACTCTAAAGGAAGACTCTACATGGCTTCGGAAACGCTTATCAGATACAACCCTTATAATGAAGAGATTGAAAAGTATGGTGAAGATTTAAAACTGTTAAGTCAGAAATGTATCAGCTTAGCTTGTGATAAAAACAATAATATTTGGATAGGAACAGAAAGCGCTGGATTGTTTGTGATTACGTTTGATGATATTGCACAGGATCAGCTTTCAGCGGCCATTTTGGTCACAAAGGATGTATCATGTAATGAAGGTCAGGATGCTACGCTTAAAGTTTCAGTATCTGGTGGGACAAAACCATACAAATACAAATGGAGTGCTCCAAGAATGAGGGGCTCGCAACCTTATAGAGTTGGGCCAGGATCATATGCAGTAACTGTAACAGATAGATATGGGTCTATATATATATCAGAAGTTACACTTTCAAACCCCAAAGCAATAACAGTTGAGTTGGGTGAAGTTTCAAGAGTAACTGGGTTCAACAAAAAAGATGGGACGGCAGAAATCATAGCTGAGGGTGGATCTGGAAATCTTTCTTATACTTGGTCTAACAGATCAACAGGCGCCAAATTATTGAATGCCGCTCCAGGAAGATATACAGTAACAGTTGCTGACGAAAAGGGATGTAAAGAACAACTCCAAGTTGAAATCAAAAAAGAAAGATACATTCCTGAACTTGATATCGCGAAAGTAAATATTGGGCAAGCACTGAGAATCAATGAGCTAAGTTTCGATGCAGATAGTACTAATCTAAGATCAGAGAATTTCGAAATTCTTGATGAAGTGTATGAATTCTTAGTAAAGCACCCAACTGTAAAAATCGAGATTGGTGGACATACGAATACTATTCCTCCTCATGGATATTGTGATAAACTATCTACTGCAAGAGCAAAAAGTGTAGCTGGGTACGTAGTAGAAAGAGGAATAGATAAATCGAGAGTAGCCTATAAAGGCTACGGAAAAAGAGAACCTATTACTGAATCAAAATCTACTTCTGCGAGAAAGAAAAATCAAAGAGTGGAGGTGAAGATATTGTCTATGTAGACGGTCAATTACCAGTTTGAAATAAAAAAGAGCTACTTAATCATTTGATTAAGTAGCTCTTTTTTAGGTATACTTATTTGACAAGACTTGAATGATGAAGTATGTAATAGGATCTTCACAATTTTTGCAAAAATGGAAGCTCGGATCACATTTTTATTTTGAAATTCCTAATTCAATATTCGAAAATTCTTAAAATCTAATCCACTTCTCCCTTACCCATCCGCATCACTTCAATTTCTCCAGAAGTACAATCTAATACAGTTGAGCCTACAGCTTCCCCAAGTCCACCATCAATTAAATAATCGACCTTGTGCTCAAATGCATCTTCTATCTTTTCTGGATCGATGAAGTATTCTTTTACTGTGTCATTATTAAGAGATGTACTGATGATCGGTGCATCTAAATATTGCATCAGTTCCATCACAATCTTATTATTTGGAATCCGAATGCCTATTTCTTTTTTGTTGTTTTTGAAGTATTTGGTTACGAAGTTATTCGCATTAAGGATAAAGGTATATGGTCCTGGCAGGTACCGTTTCATTGACTTGAATATATGATTAGAATAGGGTAGTGTAAAATCTGCAACTGTTTTGATGTCCAAGCAAATAAGAGACAGCCTTGCTTGTTTCTCTTTTTTACCTGATATCTTGATGATACGCTCGATGCTTGATTTATTAGTCATGATACAGCCCATAGCATAGACGGTATCTGTGGGAAATATAACAACATCACCTTTATTCATCCTTTCGGCTATCCTTTTTATATCTCTTGTATCTGGATTGTCTGGTCTTATTATTACTCTTTGCATAAAAAGTGGTGTTTGTCTATTATTGAATTTTCGTATCCTAACTTATTAAATCATTAGAACCTACTTGGATTGTTTGATGTAAGGTATTTTTTTTTATTCCAATTTATCAATAATATACATGTTGATTTTGGTAGATAATGAATACTATTTGTAAATCACATTTTGAATCTTTCTGTTCCTTTTAAAGAGGCTTAGAGATTTTCATACTCTTTGCATTATTATAAAACTAAAAGAGACTTTGAACGCAGTTGATTTATATTGATACTTTTGTCATTCTTTTTGTGTAAAAAGGTTAAAATTATAAACATTGTCAGGGATTTATATTCATATTCCATTTTGTAAACAAGCTTGCCACTATTGCAACTTTCATTTCTCAACTTCTTTGAAATATAAGGACGATATGGTAGATTCTATATGTAAAGAAATAGATTTAAGAAAGGATTATCTGATAGAGAAAAACCTAACTAGCATCTATTTCGGCGGAGGTACTCCTTCTTTGTTGTCTAAGGAAAATTTAGATCAGATATTCAACTCCCTTGCAAAATATTATAATTGGTCAATAGATACAGAAATTACGCTAGAAGCCAATCCTGACGATCTATCTCAGGAAAAGTTGAAAGTTTTTAGTAATTCTCCAATTAATAGGTTAAGTATTGGCATACAATCATTTGCACAATCGGACTTAGAGTATATGAACCGTGCCCATAATGCAATAGAAGCGGAAAGCAGCATCAAAAAAGCTCAAGACATCGGACTAATAAATATAACCGCTGACTTAATTTATGGAAGTCCAACAACAAGTGACAAAACGTGGAATGAGAACATAGATAAAATAATTGCTTTTGACATCCCTCACATATCAGCATATGCTCTTACCGTCGAAGAAGGAACAGCACTCCACCATTTTGTAAATACTGGAAAAGTTAAACCAGTTGATGAATCTGTAGCTGCCAATCAATTTGAAATACTAATGGATCGATTATCAACCTCAGGATATGATCACTATGAGATTTCTAATTTTGCAAAAAAGAGTCATTACGCTGTCCATAATTCTAATTATTGGCTTGGAGTACCTTATTTGGGTCTTGGCCCCGCTGCGCATTCATTTGATGGAGAGAATACTCGTTCTTGGAATCTTTCTAATAATCCGAAATATATAAAATCAATCCAAAAGAACGAACTCCCCATAGAGCATGAAAAGCTATCTATTGAAGATGCCTATAATGAATTTGTTCTTATCAGATTAAGAACCATTTGGGGCATTGATATTATTGATCTGAGCACTAAGTTCCCATTACAGAAAAATCACTTTTTACAAAAAGTGGAGCCTTATTTAAATTCAAATCATGTGGACATCCAAAAAGGAGTCTATCGATTGACCAATAGCGGAAAATTGATAGGGGATAAAATATCTATGGAGTTGTTTGTTGAATAATTTTATGATTATTGGCCAATATTTTCTGAAGTTGTTTGCGAAGTACGCACTTTATTTTTAAAATCAAAACAGTCTATCTAAACAAATTCATAATCGTAAACGTTAAATACGGATACAAAACAACTTCTGATGCGAATTTCTGTCTTCCGTACTGCCCACTTCAATGCTGCACATAGATTGCATAATCCGAAGTGGAGCGAAGATAAGAATGAAGAAGTTTTTGGGCTTTGTAATAATCCTCACTACCATGGGCATAATTATGATCTAGAAGTAAAACTAACAGGTGAAGTTGATCCAGATACAGGCTATCTATATGATCTTAAAATTCTGAAGGACTTAATCAAGGAGCAAATTGAAAACCGGTTTGACCATAAAAATCTTAATCTAGAAGTTGAAGAGTTCAAAGATCTAAATCCAACTGCTGAAAATATCTGTTTTGTAATACATGGCATATTGAGAAAGCACATAGAACCACAATATGAAATCACAGTAAGACTCTGGGAAACGGCTAGAAATTATGTTGAGTATCCAGCTTAAGAACCGATTATTGCTTCTTTCTTATCAGGCCTCTTTCTCCAAAAAAATAGATGTATTCTTTTGTAATTTTAAATTTTGAAAAGCCTTCTCCACCTAACTCCTGTCTCTTATACACATCTGACGCTGCCGACGAAGAGGATAGTG
>CAJXUU010000171.1 GCA_913061325.1 uncultured Saprospirales bacterium
TACGAGATTTCTGCCTGTCTCGTGGGCTCGGAGATGTGTATAAGAGACAGTGCGAAAGCAGTAGAAATTATAGAAGATGTTGAGTTTCGGTCTACACTTAATAGAGAAGAAGATGAATTGTCGTGCATCTTGGAAATCAATGCAGGCGCTGGTGGCACAGAAGCATGTGATTGGGCAGAGATGCTATATCGAATGTATGTGAGATGGGGTGAGCAAAACGATATGAAAGTTTCAGAGCTAAATCGTGTAGACGGAGAAGTCGCGGGTATAAAAAGTGTGACTTTGCAACTGGAAGGAGAATATGCATTTGGTCTGCTACAAGGTGAAAATGGTGTCCATAGATTAGTAAGAGTAAGTCCGTACAATTCTCAAGGTAAACGGATGACTTCTTTTGCATCAGTATTTATACACCCTATGATAGATGACAGTATTGAAATAGAAGTCAATCCAGCAGATATAGAATGGGATACTTTCCGTGCATCAGGTGCAGGAGGACAACACGTGAATAAAACAGAATCAGCAGTAAGAGTGAGACACTTACCAAGTGGAATCACAGCTGAATGTCAAGATGGTAGGTCACAATTGCAAAATCGAGAAATAGCTATGAGAATGCTGAAATCTCGTTTGTATGAAGTAGAGTTGGAAAAGCAAAGAGCTGAAAAAGCAGAAATAGAGGCTGGGAAAATGAAAAATGAATGGGGTAGTCAGATTAGATCATACGTATTAGATGACAGAAGGGTAAAAGATCACAGAACCAAAGCCGAAAATCGAAATACTGACGCTGTCCTAGATGGAGATCTAGAGATGTTTATTAAAGCATATTTGATGTGGAAGTAAATTTTTCATTTTATGCGAGTTTATTCATTGCAACCGGATCTTGGTTTAAGAGCCCTGCCAGTGTATCATAGATTTCAGGCAGCCTACGCTTAAATTCTTCCGGTTGTTCAAAAAATGTTTCAATACATACAGCAAACATTTCTCTCATATTGATACCACCATAGTCTTTTAAGAATAGGTTATTACCGCTTCTTATGATATGCATTTTTTCAAATGCAAGTTCAGCCCATTTGGTCCATTCGATCTTCTTGAAAAACCAATTAAATAACTGATCAAAACCATCTTCGGCTTCTATAACATGGGCCATTTCATGAAGGGCAACATTCACAGCGTCATTTGGATTTCGATATCCTTCTTTTACATCTTGCCAAGAAAAGTAGATAGTAGCATTATCAAAATCTATGTGCCCTAAAAACGGTTCCCCATATCCTGGATACATATACCTACGTGGTTTGACGACAATGTTTGTAAATTTTGTAGGAAGATAATTGCTCAATCCAAAAGTAATCTGAATAATTGAACTGCCAATAACAGCTCTCATTTCTCTTGTGACGATTGGCAACTCTGCTGAACGAAAAGATAATACATTTAGTAAATGATAAAGCCTCAATCTGAAAGTCCTCTTTAATTTATCATTTAGATTAGAATAATAGATAGAATAGTGCAATAGAATTTCATGATAATCCTGATCAATGTTATTTGGAACTATTCTGTGGATGTGCTTTATGTAGAATGCTTTCATCAAAAAATGATTAATTGGTTAGCTATTTATTATAATAATTCAATTTCAACTAAAATCGTTCTAAGTGATTACCCTGAATTTTCTGAATTTTCTGAATATTTAGTGGTTGTGGATAGATTTTTGTTCGAAGTATCTTGATTAATATATCTAAACTAATGAAAATTTCACATTTCAGTTGTTTTATTCTCATGCTAGTATTTCAATGCTGTCTTCCCGCCGAGGATAATTCGGCAATAGTTTCTTTTTGGACGGATTCAGAAATAGATTCTGATATTGAATATGCACTTTATATAAATGAAGAGCCAGTAGGGTTAATACAGAACAGGCATGAAGAAGCTAAATGTAATATGCTTGGTTTGATAAATGTAGAAATTATAGATAGCCAAGATATGAACCTGCAAATCAGAGATAGTAATGGAATTATTGTAAATGTCGGAATGGTCAACCTTTCTGCGCCGTCAACTGGGATTACTATTAAACCAAATGAAAAAGGGTCTATTTTTATTACGCATGGCATTGATGACCCTTGCACTCTTGTTAGACTTCGTTGGTAATGTTTAAGATTTATATCTTTATAAATATTTTTCGCCTGAAAAGAACGTAAGCAAAACAAAAAACAAACGAGCATATAGAGAGCGCAAAAAGAAAAGAACCTAAGTATGCTCCAAATGCAGGTTGATAAATTTGAGAATATAGGTAACCATATGCACTTCCATTTTCATTTTTTAATATTTGATAAAGTGTAATTGAAACAACACTTGAGAACACATAAGATACCAAAGCATTTTTTCCGAATACTTGGAAAGGAAAGGACCATTTACTGAATTTAACTATATCAAGCAAATACACTAATAATGCAAGTAATAAACATGCTTTTCCAGAAGTGTTGAGTACATATGATCCTGTCCAAAGGGGTTTATTTATTGGGATAATATGACAATAGAGCCAAGCTAAAAATATTAGACCTAGCCCAATTGGGATAATTTGTTTAATGAATTTAATTGGGATTTCTTTTAGTTTTTTAAGATGTATTCCAACCATATAACCAATTATTACTTGCATCCCAGATGAGATTGTGCCAACAATGCCTTCAGGATCGAATGGTATTCCAAAACCACCATAAAGATTATCTGCAGGTAATAGAAAATCGTTAATTTTCCTGTTTACTGAACCTTCCAAGGTAAAATCTCCACCATACATTTGAAGAATATGATATCCTATTAGACCGATAAGTACAACAGCAATTTGTGATTTTAATGTCCTTGCATAAATAATAAGCATACCTGCAAGTCCATAACTAAGAGCTATTCTTTGCAATACTCCGAAGACTCTTACTTCTGAAACGTGCTCATTATAGAAAGGAAACCAATTGAGTAAAAATCCAACTAGGAAAATCAGAAATGTACGTTTTAGAACTTTATTTACTAAAAGTGATCTGTTTGTCTTATCTATTTTAGCAAACGAAAAAGCCATTGAAGTTCCCATAATAAAAATGAAAAATGGAAAGACAAGATCGGTGGGTGTTACTCCATCCCATTTTGCATGCAAGAGAGGAGGGTAGACATAACTCCAAGATCCGGGAGTATTTACAATGATCATGAATGCGATTGTCATTCCTCGCATTACATCAATAGATAAGAGTCTTGTTTTCATAAGTATTTGTGCAATATGATGTACTAAAAATAGGAAATTTATTCTAAATAATCAGGGATATATATTTGTATGAATCCTTAAGTGAAATTAAATGAATATTGCGATCTTTGAATTTAACGTTTTGATCAGATTTTATTTGTTAGACTTAAAATTTCTAAAATGCAAATTCTTACTATTTCAGGTTCTTCAAGAATAGATTCTACTAATTCTAAATTACTTGACCATCTTACTGATCTAGAAACTGATCATATTTATGAAAGGACGAGTTTGCATTTCGAGCTTCCTCTATTTCAGGCGGAGTTGGATTCAAGCCCATTACCGGAATCCGTCAAAAGATGGAGAGAAAAGATATCAAACGCTGATGCTCTTATTATTTGTATTCCAGAATACATTCATAACATGCCAGCCGTGATCAAAAATGCTCTTGAATGGATTACATCGTCGGGTGAATTGGTTGGTAAACGGGTTCTTCCAATAACATTTACACCTAATGAGCCAAGAGGTGAACGTGCTATGCAATCATTAAAGTGGTCTTTGCAAGCATTAGACTCAAATATTATAGTAGAAATATCTCTTTTTAAATCACAAATAGCGTATGATCCACATATTAGCGGAGAGGGAGCGGAAATACTAAAGGAAGCGATCAATTTACTAAACTAAAATGTTCTTTCTAGTGATAGCATCGCGTTGAGCGATCAGATCACTAATCGGATCAGATCACATTGCCATTTATCTAATTTTATTACACCTTCATCGATCAGCTAATGCATAAGTGCTAGTCAATCCGTTATATTCGATAATGGAATGAAGGAAGATCCATTTTAAACTTTCAACTTTATCTAATCGAGTATCTTAATTCTCACTAAAACAAAACGAAATTTATACATGAATACACACGAAATTGACTATCAAATATTTGGAGAAGAAATGCAATTTGTCGAGATAGAGCTAGATCCTCAAGAAACCGTAATCGCAGAGCCTGGGAGTATGCTCATGATGGACGAGGATATTGAAATGGCTACCATATTTGGTGATGGCTCTAAGAATGAAGATACATCATTGATGGGTAAAATATTTTCTGCGGGTAAGCGTATGATTTCGGGTGAAAAACTATTCATGACGGCTTTTACACATGAAGGAACAGGTAAGAAAAAAGTTTCATTTGCATCTCCATATCCGGGTAAGATCATCCCATTGGATTTAGAGCGTTTAGAAGGTAAAGTTATTTGCCAGAAGGATGCATTTTTATGTGCAGCTAAAGGTGCAAGTGTAGGGATAGAATTCAGCCAGAAACTAGGTAGAGGTTTTTTTGGTGGAGAAGGATTTATTATGCAAAAAATTGAAGGAGATGGTATGGCTTTTCTTCATGCAGGAGGTTTTATAATAGAGAAAAAACTTGCTCCAGGAGAGCACCTTAGAGTAGATACTGGATGTCTAGTCGGATTCACGAGAGATGTAGATTATGATATACAAATGGTAAAAGGGGTGAAGAACATGATGTTCGGTGGAGAAGGTATGTTTTTCGCAAGCCTTATGGGCCCAGGTACGGTTTGGATTCAGACCTTACCGATTAGCAGACTGGCTGATAGAATCATGTCAAGTGCTAAAGGTTATGGTGGTAAAAGAGGAGAAGGAAGTGTACTAGGAGGCCTTGGTGATATTTTGGATGGCGATGGAATTGGAGGTTTTTTTGATAAATAAAAATAATTTGACCTACGGAAACATAATCTCCGTTGATAAAGAAAATTATAAAGATTCATGTTTTAATAATTCTTGGATGCTGAGCCTAGTAGTTGGGGTTCGGCATCTTTTTTTTTGGTCAGATTTAATTATTGTAAGTGACCTTTCTATTAAATCAAATGAAACTAATTATTTAGGAGGAAAAACACATTAGAATTTTGGGTATTCAAAAAATAAATTTTGATTACTACCTATTAAACTATTTACTTAACCGATATATCAATTACAATGTGCAACCAGTTGCTTTTCTGCTTGGTATGTCAAAAATTATATTTCACAATGAAAATTTTTATTAAATTATTTTTCACTATTGCATTAGTAGGTCCTTTTTCTATTATGAATGCACAAGATCACCAAATATCTGTTGCTGTTCAATTAGGTTATGCTCTCCCTGGTGGATCTGGTGTTGCTGAAGACGGAGCATATGATGTAGATGGAGGCTTTGCTTACCATGCTGATATTCTCTATCATTTGATGGGTAGCAAATTAAGAGCAGGTTTGGCATACAGTGGAGCTATCTTGGCAAGTGTTGATAGCGGTATTGATGCATATGAAATGACAATGTATGGCGTAAAAGGATTGTACTATTTGAATCCAGAAGGGTTTTTACCATTTGCAGGTTTATCATTAGGTTTTATGACGCTTTCTACTCCAGAATTTGGTGATGGAAATGGTGGTGTTTTAGTTCCAGCTATAACAGGTTCTGCTCTAGCAATTCAGCCTACAGTAGGTATTGCATTTGGAGGGTTTTATATTTCGGCTGATTATTTGTTGCCTGGAAATATTGAATTAGAATTAAGTACTCCTGTTGAAGGAAACATTGGTTACCTAGGTATTAACTTAGGATATAGATATACTTTTGATTTGTAAAATTGAAATTTCAAGAAATTTATAATTCGTCTTTGAAAATAACTTTTCAACGGCGTTTTTTTTTGTACAGGATTTATAGTATCAGAGAAATGATAATTATTTCATAGAATTATGTAACCTTTTAATTTTCACTCTGTACTTACTGTAGAAACTTTAAAAATCGCTTGACTCAAACTGACGAAAATATAATGAAGGCCTTTGCGGCTGGAGATATCAAAAAGGCATCTATGCTATTTGATCGATACCATGTGAATGTATACAACTATCTCATGAAAGTAAATCAGAACAGGATGGTGGCTGAGGATTCGACACAGAATGTGTTCGAGAAGATGATTAAATGCAAATCTTCTTTTCAAGGCCAAAATAACTTAAAGGTTCTGCTAATGGATACTGTTGAAATTTGATATAGTATGAACATTGTTTGGGAATTAAGTTCGTCATCAACTAACTTTTTAGTAGGGTAACTAAAAAGTTAGTTTTTATTTTGATGGTTATGCAACCCTTTAAAATTCAAATCGTCTTTCTTTCATAACTAATAGAATTGGAGCTTACCTCAAACTCTGATTCTGCTTGCTAACGCTACTTATTGAAAACAATA
The DNA here is from genome assembly GCA_913061325.1 of uncultured Saprospirales bacterium. Lineage (GTDB taxonomy): Bacteria > Bacteroidota > Bacteroidia > Chitinophagales > Saprospiraceae > CAJXUU01. Next base: position 6,441 of record CAJXUU010000171.1, read on the forward strand.
TGAAACGCACATACACAACTCTAGTATTTGTATTTTTTGTCTCCTTAATTTTTTCTCAAAAAAACGTATCAGCACTCAGGATTGAAGATAATATTAAGCTTGATGGAAAATTGGATGAAGCTATATGGCAAAATGCTGAATTAGCAACAGGCTTCATAAATTTTAACCCAAAGTTTGGTGATGATCCTACAAATACAACCGAAGTAAAAATGCTTTATGATGATAAAGCTGTCTATGTTGGAGCATTTATGAAGATAAATAGTCGGAAAGATATACAAGCTGAAATGACAGTCAGAGATAATATCGGAAATACAGATTGGTTTGGATTAGTCTTAGACACTTATGGAAACGGTACTGAAGGGTCAGAGTTTATTGTAGCAGTGACAGGTGTTCAATTCGACGCAAAAGTAACACCTGATAATGAAGATGATAACTGGAATGAGGTCTGGTTCAGTGAAGTCTCTATAACTGATGATGGTTGGTATGCTGAGATGAAAATTCCATATTCTGCAATTAGATTTCCAAAGAAAGATGTTCAAAATTGGAGAATCAATTACATGAGAAGATTAGCAGGAACTGGTGAAAAATGTTCTTTTCAACCACTTGATCCTCAGGTTGATGGATTTATTAACCAGACAGCTCATGTTAGTGGAGTTTCTAATATAAAATCACCTATTCGACTATCATTATCGCCTTATTTAACTGGATACATGCAATCGAATACTACAGGAGGGCAAAGCCCACAAAGAAGCACAGGTTATAGTTATAACGGTGGCCTCGATCTCAAATATGGTATCAATGAAGCATTTACCTTAGATATGACACTTATTCCTGATTTTGGTCAGGTTCAATCAGATGATCAAGTATTAAATTTATCACCTTTTGAAGTGAGATTTGATGAGAATAGAGCATTTTTCACTGAGGGACTTGATCTATTTAATAAAGGAGGTTTATTCTATACAAGAAGAGTAGGAGGGACACCTATGGGCTTTTGGTCAGCCAATTATGATAAAAGTGATAATGAAAAGTTAGTTGACAATCCATCAGTGACGCAGTTATTTAATGCGTCTAAATTATCTGGACGAACAAGTAGCGGTCTTGGTATCGGTGTTTTCAATGCAGTAGCGGGATCTACAACCGCTAGATACAAAGACATGGATACAGATGAGATTAGAGAAGAGATGACTTCACCTCTGACTAATTATAATGTGATTGTTTTGGACCAGAATCTTAAAAATAACTCTTCAATCAGTCTAATAAATACAAATGTTTGGAGAAAGGGTGATCAATTTCATAATGCCAACGTAACTGGAGTCGAGTTTGATTTACGGAATAATAAACAAAGTTATGGAGTATCAGGAGGGATGAATGTCTCCCAACTCATATTTGATAATCAGGATAATGTAAATGGATTGAGTTATGAATTGCAGTTGAGTAAATTATCTGGAAACTTCAGATTTGATTTCGAAACAGAAGGAATAAGTCAAAATTATAACAATAATGATCTTGGATTTCTTACAGAAACTAATGTGAGAGAACACTCTTTTGGGTCTTATTATTCATTCAATGAAGGTTGGAAGTCTTTTAACAGAGGTAATATTTGGTTTAACACTAATTTGTCTACTACATATGACAAAAATAAATTTTCAAGCGTTCATTTTAATGGTGGTTTTTGGACGCAAACAAAAAGTCAATGGCAGCTAAATATGTGGACTAATTTCAGACCAGATTCAAAAGATTTTTTCGAACCGAGAGTACAAGGGAGACATCTGAATAGACCTGGAATGTATAACATGGGTTGGTATATTGGAACAGATAATAGAAAGAAACTAAAATTCAATTTCAGCATTTTTGGGATGAAGAGATTTGAGGCTGATGCTCACTATACTGAATTCTCTTTAGGACCTAGATATCGATTCAATGATAAGTTTACTGTATTCCTAGATTTCGCACCTTCCTTAAGTACAAGATCAAGAGGATTTGCCACTTTCGATCAAGGTGAACCAATCTTAGGTTATCGTGATCAATCTACAGTGAATAGTTTAGTAGGAGTTAATTATACCTTCAATTCTAAAATGGCATTAAATCTAAGAGCGAGACATTATTGGAGTAAAGTAGAATATGAAAGTTTCCACGGATTGAGCGAAGAAGGTGACTTTATAGATACGGAATACACAGGTAACCACGACATCATTTTCAATATTTTCAATCTTGATCTAAATTATACGTGGAGATTTGCACCAGGTAGTGACATTATTTTCAATTGGAAATCTAACATATTTAAAAATGACTACAGCAACGATGCTGAGACGATAAATAGCAATTATTTGAACGGAGTGAGTGATCTATCAAATCTACCGTCTGTAAATAGTGTTTCAATCAGATTAGTCTACTTTTTGAATGCAGCTAATTATTTATAAGTCTTAAATAAAAAATTGAAAAGCCCAGCACTGTCAAAATGGTAAAATGATAAAAGACAACAATGATTAAATAGAAGATTCAATCACTCAATCATTCAATCATTAAATCATTCAATCATTCATTCATTTTAACCTTGCCGGGCTTTTCTATTTAAGTTAAACCGGTTCTTAAAAAGAATCAATAATCTCTTTAAACATATCTGCTTTCAACGATGCACCTCCTACAAGGCCACCATCTACATCTTTTTGACCAAAAATCTCTTTTGCATTAGTCGGTTTTACTGATCCGCCATAAAGGATAGACATTTCTTCAGCAGCATTTGATCCGTATTTATCAACTAAGATTGATCTGATGTGTGCATGCATATCTTGAGCTTGCTCAGGACTTGCAGTCTCGCCTGTACCGATAGCCCATATTGGCTCGTATGCGATCACTACATCTTGCAATTGTGATACATCTAAATGGAACAGGCCTTCTTCTAGTTGCTTCGTCACATACTCGTTTTGAGTACCTGCTTTTCGAATATCTAGTGATTCTCCACAGCAGAATATTACGGGCAGGCCATTGGCCAATGCGGCATTTAACTTCTTTGCTAATAATGCATTGCCTTCATTGAAATATTCTCTTCTCTCAGAGTGACCTAAGATAACATAATCAACACCAAGATCCGCCAACATACTTGGAGAAGTCTCACCTGTGTAAGCACCACTGTTTTCATAATGGCAATTTTGAGCTGCGACTTTGATGTTATCTTTTTTTGCAGCTATCAATGATGTTAAGTGGATAAACGGTGCACCTACTATGACAGTTACATCAGAAGGTACATTGTGTTCTGCTAGAGAGTTGTACAGATCAACACCTTCACTTACCGTGGTGTTCATTTTCCAGTTTCCTGCAGCTATGTTTTTACGAGCCATTATATTATTGTTTTAGTTGTGTCTTAATTCTTTATGATGCAAGTATCGGGAGAATCGATAAGGAATTCAAATGTTTATTGTATAATGTACACTAAGTCCATTTATTACTTATTCATACAATGAATCCATATTGTTCTTCAGATACTTATCTGCAGCTGAATTGGTTGTTATGGCAGGAATCACAATAGCGAGCACAAATATAACTCCCAATGAAATAAGAATGTAAAAGAAGTTAACCACTTCCCATATGTTGGGGAAGTATATGTTGACCAAGATCAGCAGTCCCATTATAGAAATAGCTGCTATTATAAATGCCCTGAAACCAACCAACACACCAGTCTTGATATATGGCATTTTGATGAATCCCCATTTAGCACCAATCAATTCCATTGTTTTGATCTCCCATCTATCTGCATACATGCTTAGATTGATAGTGTTTCTGATAATAATGATGGCGAGGAATACAAAGATAAGACCTATTGAAAAGATAGCATATGCCACTTTGTTGAGATTAGATTTTATGTTTTGAATCGTGAGGTCCTCATAGTAGACCGATTGCACATTATTATTATTTTCGAGTGCAAGTTTTATTTTTTTGAGTGCCTCAGGATCGTAGTCTGCAGATTTGATATTGAAAGTGATTACATCAGAAAATGGATTTGAATCATCATCAAAATCCATTTTTAAATTATTGGACATTGTAGTAATCGCTTCTGATTTCGAGATGTATTTTATCGATTCATTTCTGATTTCGGATTGTTTCTTCATCAAAGCGATAACTTCGTTAGAATTTGCATTTTTTTCTAATTCTGCCACAATGTTCATCTTTTCTTTGATGATATTCGTTAGATTGTGAGAATGAAGTAATAATAATACAAACGTGCCCAAAAGAAACATTACGATAGCCACCGAAATACTGGAGTAAATATGAGTAGGCTTTGATTTTGATGCTGACATGAATTATTATTGTAATACAAAAGTAATATATGATACATATTAATAATGTGATGAGCCGTTTTATTTCAATTAATTGGAGTTTTTTGTGTTTGATGGCTGGAATCTTGCTTTTTTCTGCGCAAAGTAATGCTCAAATATCAGTTGCTAATCCTTCATTCGAAGATGAAGCTGCAGATGCAACAACACCACAAGGGTGGCATCCATGTGATAATATGACGACTCCAGACATATTTCCTGGTTTTTGGGGTGTATATAATGAGCCTAGTGACGGAAATACATATGTAGGTATTATCACTCGAGAAAACGGAACATTTGAACAATTTGGCCAAAGATTGTCGTCAAAACTTAAGAAAGAACAATGTTATAGAACATCGATAGATTTGGCGCACTCAATTATCTATTCAGGATATAATAAACCGATACAAGTGAGAATATATATTGGCAGTTCTAAATGTGATAAGAATCAGCTGATTTTTGAATCTCCTGTTGTGAAAAGCATGAAATGGTCAACACATATAATTGAGTTTGTACCAGATGCAGAACATGAATATTTTATAATTCAAGCCCATTACAGTGATGAGCCTTTTAATCATAAAGGGAATATCCTATTAGATAATATGAAACCTTTAGTTATTTGTGGGAATACATAAGCGTGGCTTGCTGAAAGCAAACGCGCGAACTGAGTGAATTGCAGTAGCATGGCTTGCTCGGTAATAGCAAACCACAAGATTGAAATTGTTGGTCAAGCGCTACCTTAGGACCTGTCTCTTATACACATCTGACGCTGCCGACGAAGAGGATA
>CAJXUU010000172.1 GCA_913061325.1 uncultured Saprospirales bacterium
AAATTATAATTTTGTCACTATTTTTGCTTCTTTGGGCAAAAATACCGCCAAAACATACCTGAATTCAACTATTATCGACTGATTGTATCCGTCTCTAACATGATGTAACCCGTTCTAGGGTCATATGCTGAGTAGTTACAATTTTTTAAACCAAGCTCTATTCGCATCCAAAATCGAAAAACTCGATAAAGATCAGAAATACTTGGTCTACTGTAGAAGTGGTAATAGAAGTGGAATAGTATGCAGAATGATGGATGATTTGGGTTTAAAAAGCACTTTTAATTTGATAGGAGGAATGCTTTTTTTGGACTGGACCGTTAGTATAGTAAACTTGGACTCCAAGGTATATTCAAGAGTTCCGCCACCTAAAACATTGGATGAAATGAACGCTAGACTTGCAATTGATTCTTGTGAAAAAATAGACTTTTATATAGCGAAGAAATACATTTAATAAGTTCCGCATGCAGAGAGCACTTCCTTTTGTTAGTTTAAGAAGTTCCTTCGTTTTTTAATGAAAATAGTAAGGCATATTTTAGAACTTTATCTTTTGGATGTCTATTATAGTTAATAAATATTGATTATTTTTTATTAATAATCAACAACAGATTCAATCATCAATTCTTAAATTAAAAAAGAAATAAAAACTCACCTATTTGTTGACAATATAAAATGCGGTGGTTGTGCCTCAACCATTACCCAAAAAGTCAATGCAATTGAAAATATCTCAAACGTAGAAGTCGATATAGCGTCTAGAAAAATTTCATTTAATTGTGAAGATGATACTTGTAGATTAGATGTAATATCCACACTTAAAAAATGGGGTTATCCTCAATCAGGAACAGGAACAAAATTGGATAATGCCAAGTCTTTCGTTAGTTATATGATTGGACGTATTGATGCTTAATTTAGAATCATTTCATACAAGAATCTTTCTTAAAATGAATGATCTATTTTAGATCGATAGCGTTTAAATAAAGAACATCAAGTACAACAAGTACAACAACTATGGAAGACCTCATGGCCGCTAGACTTCAGATGGCTATTTCTCTTGGCTGGCATATCATCTTCGCTTGTATCGGTATGGCTATGCCGTTTCTTATGGCATTTGCTGAATGGAAATGGATGAAGACTAAAGATCAAGTATATCTTGATTTAGCGAAATCTTGGTCAAAAGGTGTAGCAATTTTCTTTGCAGTTGGCGCTGTATCAGGCACACTATTATCATTCGAATTGGGATTACTTTGGCCTACATTTATGGAGCATGCAGGACCTATTTTTGGGATGCCATTCTCAATGGAAGGAACTGCATTCTTTGTAGAAGCTATTGCCCTCGGTGTATTTTTATATGGCTGGGATAAAATCTCCCCCCTAGCCCACTGGATATCGGGATTAATCGTAGGTATATCAGGTGTGATGTCAGGAATCTTCGTAGTGGCAGCCAATGCGTGGATGAATAGTCCAGCTGGCTTTGACTTCGTCGATGGAAAATATATCAACATCGATCCAATTGCCGCTATGTTCAACGATGCATGGTTTACCCAAGCGACTCATATGACTTTTGCGGCATTTGCCAGCACTGGTTTTGCTGTTGCAGGAGTGCATGCTATAATGTTGCTTAGAGGCAAAAAGATAAGGTTTCACAAGGAAGCTTTAAAAATTGCATTGATATTTGGATCTATTGCCGCGTTTGCGATGCCGATCACCGGAGATTTAGCAGCTAAAGATGTTGCCAAACGCCAACCTGCCAAGCTTGCGGCAATGGAAGCCCACTACCATACTTCCAAAAATGCTCCATTGATCATAGGTGGAATCCCAAATGATGAAACACAAGAGGTGGACTACGCCATAGAAATACCTGGAGGCTTGAGCTTTTTAGCCCATGGAGATTTTGATGCTGAAGTTATTGGTTTGGATCAGATCCCAGAAGATGAACGGCCTCCAGTAATCGTAGTTCATTTTGCTTTCCAGATTATGGTTGGCCTAGGAACGTTGATGATGCTGATAGGTTTCATCTACTTCTTTATGAGGTGGAGAAAATGGGACTATATCAATAACAAATGGTGGTTGCGGATATTGGCACTTGCAACACCTATTGGTTTTATTGCTCTAGAAGCAGGATGGACTGTAACTGAAGTGGGTAGGCAACCGTGGATCATCTATAAAGTCATGCGGACCAAAGATGCGCTTACAGCAATGCCGGGAATCCAATATTCATTATTAACGATTGTGTTAGTCTATTCGATATTAACGCTTGCAGTGATTTGGCTTATGCACAGACAGATCAAGTCTATTCACGAAAAATATAATACCTAATCAATGTATACAGAATTAATAATGATCATCATGGGTATTAGTTTGATACTGTATATGATATTGGGCGGCGCGGATTTCGGAGCTGGAATAATCGAACTTTTTATCGGTGACAAGAGTAACTCTACAGTATCCAGAGCTATGGCGCCGGTGTGGGAAGCCAATCATATGTGGCTCATTATAGCTGTTGTTATTTTATTCAATGGTTTTCCAAAAGCGTATGTAATCCTATCAACGAATCTGCATATTCCAGTCCTTCTGTTTTTGATTGCTATCATCATGAGAGGTACTGCATTCACATTTCGCCACTATGACGCATATCATGATAAGTCAGAGAAGATCTATTCCACAATTTTTAGATATTCTAGTTTACTGGCTGTCTTCTTTATGGGAATAACAATATCTGCATTTTTTAGTGGCACTATACCTAGCGACACATCTGGTACCTTTACAGAACAATATATTTATACGTGGTTCAATTGGTTTGCAGTATCTGTAGGGGTTTTCTTAGTTACTATCTCCGCATATATCGCTGGTATTTTCCTATTAGGAGAAGTGGAAACAGAGGAAGGCTATAACAGTATTCGCAAATTCATCATGTGGATATTTGGACTTTCAATTATATCGGGTGCGAGCATATTTATATCTTCTTTTGTGTCAGATTTACAATTTCATAAGCTATTCCTTAGCCATCCAATATCTATTGCTGCAGGAGTAATTGCTTCATTAATAGCTCCTTACATTTATAAGTTGATCAAAGCAAAAAAAATATGGACAATGAGAATTGTCGTTGGAGCTCAGATGGTTCTAATCATGATCGGATGGTTTATTATTCAATGGCCCAATCTAGTTGTGTTTTCTGATGGCACTAAGTTGTCTATGTATGATGCTTCTGGCCCAGTAGCTACGATGAAAGTTTTATTCTTCTCCCTTGCTATCGGTGTTGTTGTAATATTTCCATCCTTGTATTATCTTTTTCGATTGTTTAAATCAGAGGATAATCTTTCATAGTCGTGTAATTCTGATGGCTAATCTATCATGTTTAAGATATGCGTTTACCGATATAGGAACTTAACTTTAATGGTCACAATGATAAATATCATCACCATTTCCATAATACTGATTTAGATCATATGCCTTGAGTAACCCAGGTTACGTTTACCTATATAGATACAACTTACATTTACAATATAATAATTCAAGAATAATTTGAGAATATGATAATTGAACAAAATTATACTGGCTGTTACAATTCCAATTACCGAATGGAGCAAACCAACTTCTATAGCACAATAACACTTCCAATAAGATAAAATATGAAAAAGACAGCCATCTTCTTTTTACTTATGACCATTGCATTTTCGTGGGGATGTAAGAATACTTCTCAAAAAATGTCAAATGAATCTATTGCTCAAGTAACTAATGGAGAATTCATTATTAAAGGCAAGGAAATAGCATCTTCCATATTTTTATCACTCTCAGGTGAATTGGCGAAAGCTGTTAAGAATGGAGGACTTGAAAATGCGCTTTCATATTGTAACACAAATGCTATACCATTGACCGATAGTTTATCCAATGCACATAATGTCCATATAAAAAGGACCAGCCTGAAATTTAGAAACCCACAGAATAAACCAACTAAGAGGGAGAAAGAGATTTTAAATCAATATGAATTAGCAATGGAAAATGGTCAGATCATGGAAGCAATCATTGACAATAAAGCTGAAAGAAAAACATTCTATGCTCCCATAATAATGCAAGCAGCATGTATCAAATGCCATGGTGCAAAATCAAATATCTCAATCTATGATTCTATTCTAAAATTATATCCTAACGATCTTGCAACAGATTATACGCAGGGAGATCTGAGAGGAATGTGGAGTATATCATTCAATAAATAAACATAAGAAACATCAACTATGACAACATATATAATAATTGCAGCAATGGTATTAATTATCACATTTCTATATCTGAATCCTAAGGGCGGCGGACAGTCATTTAACAATTTAACCGTCAATAACTTAATTCCATTGATGAAGAATAATGACACTATACTGATTGACGTTCGTACACAAAACGAAATAAATCAAGGTATTATCGGTATACCGAAAGAAATCGAACTTGGCCCATCAATGAATAAAAAATTGAGTAGTCTCGATAGAAACAAAAAATATGTCGTCTATTGCAGAAGTGGAGTGCGTAGCGCAATGGCCAGCAAGATGATGGTAAAAATGGGATTTGTGGATGTAAATAACCTTCTTGGCGGCTATAACGCTTGGAATCAAAGGTGAAGACATTCAACAATTACCTATAAAACACAAATTATGTTAACAAACATTCTTCTAATTATCATCCTTTTGCACCTAGTAGTTGGATTTGGTTGGCTCGTATACAAACTATCACCTCGCAAGGGGGATGAGCTAATAGACAGTAGTGAAGACTTAGAAAACTAATCAATATGAAATATATAAAATCATGGATATTTACTTTAGTATTAATTAGTTCATTCCAGTTCGGGCAAGCACAATCTTATGGAGTCGAGATATCACCGATATCTATAGAAGGTCTTGGAGGGCTACAATCCTATGCTGTAGGAACGTACAATGGAGAATGGCTCCTCATAGGAGGCAGGTTAGATGGACTACATCGGCGACAACCATTTGCAGCATTTAGTGCAGATGGAAAAAATCAAGAACTGATTGTGGTAAATCCTGCTGATAAAAAAGTATGGAGAGCACAGATAGCTTCATTACCTACAGCTCTTCGCGAGCAACTTTCTTCTACAAACATGCAGTTCTATCAATCTGAAAATAGATTACTATGCACAGGAGGTTATGGATACAGTCCAACAAGTGATGATCATATCACTTTCCCATATTTGACTGTAGTAAATATCTCTCAAACAATAAGTGATGTCAAAAACAATACTGTCAATGTTTCAAGTTTTCACCAGATAGAAAATGAAGCGTTTAGAGTTACTGGTGGAGCATTAAATAAGATTGAAGATGTCTATCACTTAGTAGGCGGACATAGGTTTATGGGAAGATACAATCCTATGGGGCCAGATCACGGTCCAGGATTTGAACAAGAATATTCTGACGAAATAAGAAGATTCAAAATTAATATTGATGAAGAAATCACAGTAGAGTTTCTTAGTCCTTTTCATGACGCAATGCACCTGCACCGCCGAGATTATAATCTAGTCCCTTATCTTTCAGGAAATGAAAGAGCGTTAATGGTATATAGCGGTGTATTCCAAAACACAGCGGATTTGCCATGGCTCTATCCTGTAAGTATCAATAAGAATGGCTATCAACCAAAAGAAGATTTTACTCAATATTTCAATCACTATCATTGTGCGAATTTGCCAATATTCGATCAGGAATCTGGTGATATGCATACTTTGTTCTTTGGAGGTATAGCTCAGTTTTATAAAGAAAATGATGTGCTCGTCCAAGACAATGATGTCCCATTCGTCAATACGATTGCAGAAATAAGTCGCAGTACGTCAGGGGAATTGAAAGAGACTAGATTGATGACTAAAATGCCTGGGTATCTTGGAGCTGGATCGGTTTTTATTTTTAACACTGATGCTCAAATGATAGATGATGACATTCTTGATGGATCCATGATCGGACACGAATATCAAGATGTAGGTTACATATATGGAGGCATTAGAAGTTCTCTACCAAACATATTTTGGATCAACACTGGTCAAGAAAGTGAGGCTAGTCAAACTATTTATAAAGTCGCAATAAAGAGGGTCGAAGATGTATCCTCTGCATCTGAAATGGATGATAAAGCGTATTTACAATTCTATCCCAATCCAGCAAGTCAATTGGTTAGAATGTCAATAGATATTGAAAAGCAAGCTGATCTGTCTATAACCATTACTAATGCAATGGGAGCACATGTTTATAAACAAGTAATCCAAAAATCAGATTTAATCCAAGGAAGAAATCATATCGTTTTGGACGAGGTTAATATTGGTTATGGAGCTTTTCATTATACAGTGAACATTGGTGACAAGGTAATAACAAGGAAGGTGATTTGGACGGAGTAACGGATTTTGGATTTGGGTCAATATTAAATCTTGTGCTCCAAATACTTCTTAAAATAACGCGCACTATCCCTAGCACTCCGAGTAGAATTGTGAGCGAAATTACCTCCTTGCTCTAGGTAATAAAACTGCAACCCCGATTCAGCTAGATCAGGCAACAGTTTTGTATAATCAATAGATCCATTTCCTAGTTCAGTGTAATCTCTAGTAACTTTATCCATGTCTTTGATATGCCACATAACGAATCTACCTGCTTGAGATTTAATCAAGTCAGCTGGAGTAAAATTAGAAGAATGCATAACCCAATACATGTCCATCTGTAATTTTACCACTGAAGGGTCAGTTTCTGATAGGATCAAATCATATCCAGTTAGACCATTGTAATCTTCGAATTCAAATCCATGATTATGGTATGCAAAGCCAAGGCCAGCTGAAGTTACTTGTTCCCCTATCTTATTTAACATAGGTATCATACGCTTGAAATTCTCCATATTCCTTTGCTCAGGTGCTATCCATGGCCAAGTAATATATTTACTATCAATCTCTTTTGCTCCAACAATACATCTATCAACAAATCGTCTAAGTTCGTCCTCTCGCTTGTCTAAAAAGGGAGCAAATCCATAATGTCCACTGGTGACTGAAATATCAAGGTAATCAAGGACTTTCTTAAATTCTGAAGATTTGAACCCATAAAAAGAGCCTTTATCAGCATCAAATCCATACGCTTCAAAATCTTGGTAACCCATCGTCTTCAATTCTTTTAGAGTATCAATACGATTATCATAATCGCTCAGCATATTTCTATTTTTATGTCGAAGACAATATCGAAAAGACAGGAGAAAGGGTTTTACAAGTTGAGTTGGCGTTTCCGTAAACTGATCACAGCTTTTCTATATTGCTTTGCTGCGCAAGACTTTTTCATACCAAATAAATTTGATAGCCCATTAGGTGTGAAGGTTCTTCTTTTCATTTTAATGAATATTGATTATGGCTTTGAATCCTTATCTTCATTTGACTTCACATCAATACCTTCTATCATCGGCCCTCCTGCAGTCAAAATGCTCTTTGCGAGGCTTGATATATTTACTTTTATATCACCAAGTTGAGAATTAATATCTCTCAGTTCAGTATTAATTATCTGAAGTACTTCTTTACTTGTTTCAGTTGGACCATAAGTTGACTCTCCTACTACCCTGCTTACTGCAAATAATCGATCCCCAATAGTTGGACGTGTCTTTTCACCTATCTGTCGTTTGGTGGCACTTCCATACAATTGATTACTTACGCTATTCATTTTATCAACTACTGATTTATATGTTGTTGATAGATCAGCATTAGATGAAGGTGTTTGAGCTAGTGCTCTTTCGATTGCCTTTACTTTAGTGATTGTATTTCCCATTTTGAATCGAGTAGCTGTAACATCGCGGGTAGTATTATCATATTTCTTCCAGAATGAAGTAGTTTCTTCTATAGTTGACCCTGGTAACGAGTTAGAATTCAAGGGTACTACTTCGAATGATTTCTCTCCTGAAAAATCTGTAATCACACCATCAATTTCTTTACTCATAGCTACTGTGTATGTACCTGGAGCAACAAGAGATCCTTGAGGTCCACTATCCCATTCACCTCTCTTTTCAGGATTCAAAGCAATCGTATTCGGCGCAGGATATCTTAAATCCCAAGCGAGTCTATGAAATCCTTCTTTAACAGGACCAGAAATCTTCCTTACAACCTCTCCTTGTGCGTTTTTAATTGTAAACCACATCCTATCTGTAGGATCAGTTACTTCTTGATCTAATGCATCCCATCCTGGAAATTTGGTTGTGCTATTATCTTTCTCCGCTTCTTGTCTGAGTTCTTTTTTAGTCTTATAACCATCTTTCAAGTAATAAGTAAAAACGGATCCAAACGCTGGATTCTCAGCCATAAAGTAGTCTGCACCTAGATTTCCAACTCCTGGGCTAAATCCAAGAGAAGATCTAGGAATATACCAAAGCCCTTTACCCGCATCTAATAATGATGCTTCACTTTCTAACATTTCATCATCAGTATTTCTGAATACTTCTATATTATCAAAAATGTAAATAGACCGTCCAAATGATCCGCAAATAAGATCATTGTCCCTTCTATGTATAATCAAATCACGGAATGATATTGTTGGCAATCCACCTTTCAACTGAGTCCATTTTTGACCACCATTCTTTGTGAAGTAAATACCAAATTCTGTTCCTATGAACATTAAATCCTTATCGACATGATCTTGTGCTATTCTCCAGACTAAGTTTCGGCTTGGAAGATTATTAGCTATTGACTTCCACGATTTACCTTGATTTGTACTTTTATAAATGTACGGTTTGTAGTCTCCTTCTTTATGGTTATCGAGTGCAATGTATACTGTATTCTCATCATAGAGATCTGCGATTATATTATTGACATATGCTCTTTTGGGGCAACCAGGCAATGCGGAAGACACTTCACTTTTTGACCAATTAGCTCCTCCATCTGGAGATATATGTAGTAATCCATCATCCGTACCGATGTATAATAGATCTTTTTTTACCGGTGACTCTGCAATAGATGTTATTGTATTATAGTTCGACATAGCTTTCAAGTCCCAGGCATTGTCTGAGCTTTGTTGCTGGCCCATTATTGGCATTTCTATTCTACTTTGATCTCTTGTAAGGTCTCCAGATAGTGCAGTCCATTTATCACCTCTATTTTCAGATTTCCATAATCGTTGGGATGCAAAATAAATAGTTGTAGGGCTATGTGGACTTACCAAAATCGGAGCATCCCAATTGAATCGTTCATAGTCTTCATTTGCTCCTGGTTGTGGTTGAACATCTACTACTTGTCCCGTTTTCATATCTATTCTAGCAAGTGTTCCTTGTTGCCGTTGTCCATATAATATATTTGGATTACCTGGCTCAGTTGCTGGCTGATGTCCATCCCAATTCAGTACAACTTTCCAATCTCCATTGTCAATTCCTTGGATATTATCTGTTCGTGAAGGTCCTCCTTCTGTACTATTATCTTGAGTACCACCATATACATTATAGAATGGTTCTGCATCATCTACTGCTATTTTATAAAATTGAGTTAGCGGAAGATTTGCAAAAAATCTCCAATTTGTAGCTAAATCATAACTTTCATATAATCCACCATCTGTCCCTATCATGATATAATCAGGATCACTTGCTTTGAATGCTATTGCATGGTTATCTGAGTGTTTATTTTTCTCTGACAATCTCCTAAAAGTCTTCCCTCCATTATCCGATACTTGGACTCTTACATCCATCAGATATAACCGATCAAAATTATGAGGGCAAGCGTATAGTTCCTGATAATAATGAGGTCCAGTAGCACCTGACACCGCATCAGACATTTTAGTCCAAGATGCACCACTATTTGTTGATTTATATACTGCTCCTTTTGTTTGATCTAATTCTATGGCAGCATATAAAACATTCGATTTTTGAGGTGATATAGTCAATCCTATTTTTCCCATATTTGACTCAGGTAGGCCACTTGTCAACTTTGTCCATGTGTCTCCACCATCTACAGATTTATGCAAACCTGACCCGGGGCCGCCACCCATATAGGCCGCAACAGTTCTATGTCTATCCCACGTCGCCGCATATAATATAGAAGGATTCGTATGATCCATCACCAGTTCGGTAGCACCTGTCCATTCTGTATTACCAAGCGTTCTTTTCCAAGACGTCCCTCCGTCTGTTGATTTATAGATACCTCTTTCACCTCCTTTACTCCAAAGCGGACCTTGAGACGCTACCCAAACAACATTAGAATTGTCAGGATGTACGATGATCTTTGAAATGTGTTCTGAATTGGGGAGCCCCATATTGGTCCATGTTGAACCGCCATCGCTACTTCTGTATACTCCACATCCAAATGATGCGTGACGACCACCTACATTCTCTCCAGTGCCAACCCAAATCACTTGGTCATTTGATGGATCTATGGTAACGCATCCCGTTGAATAACAATCTTCTCCATCAAAAATTGGAGTAAAGGTGTTTCCAGCATTATCAGTTTTCCAAACTCCTCCTGAGCCAACAGCAACATACCACTGACTTTCGTCAGCAGGATTGATAACGACATCAGCAATCCTTCCCGACATAAGTGCTGGTCCTATATTCCTAAATTTTAGATTAGAAAAGTTTTCCGAAGACCAATTGTCTTTTTCAGTTTTAGATTGTGAGAATAGTATAGAAGTTCCGCACAATAAGGCGGCAAAAAGTAGGAGCTTTTTCATATAGTTTATTTTAGATTGGGAAGATAACGAGCAAAAAGGAAAATCTATCAATTCCTTCAACAATTTCTAATTAATCAAGTTGAAATAATCATGCTTAAAGTACTTCAGAGACTACAATCTTCAATTCTGGCAACACATCACGCTTAAACCATTCATTCTTAGCTTGCCATATATTGTTTCTTGGAGATGGATGAGGAAGGACAAAGAATCGAGGTAAATAATCTTTATAGTTTTTTACAGTATCCGTGAGTGTTCTTCGTTTTTCTTTACCCAGGTAGGAATCTTGAGCATACTTTCCAATTAACAACACTAATTCTACTTCCTTTAGTTGAGAGATTAGCATATCATGCCATTGTGGAGCACATTCCTTTCGTGGAGGCAGATCTCCAGATTTACCTCTTCCTGGATAACAAAATCCCATAGGAATAATGGCAATTTTTTCAGTATCATAAAATATATCCTTATCAATATCCATCCAAGATCTTAGATTCTCCCCACTTTTATCATCCCAAGGAATTCCTGATTTGTGTACAGCAGTTCCAGGAGCTTGACCGATAATTATTATTTTACTTTTGGAATGTGCGGTTACGACAGGTCTAGGACCAAGTGGAAGGTCTTGACAGGTATTACACTTTTTTATTTGAGCTAAAATTTCGTCTAACAAATGAATATGAATCTTATGATAAAATAGATTTCTTTTATCTCAAATATACATATCAAAGTGAGACTATAAGAATTTAAAGAATCTACCGGAAGTTAATTCCTGAGAGGACTCTTAAATAGTATATGTATTGTCTTTCCTCCTACATCTTTATCAACTTATAGAACTGTCTCTTATACACATCTGACGCTGCCGACGAAGAGGATAGTGTAGA
>CAJXUU010000173.1 GCA_913061325.1 uncultured Saprospirales bacterium
AGATCTACACTATCCTCTTCGTCGGCAGCGTCAGATGTGTATAAGAGACAGAGTCGATGCAGTGGTTTTTGGTTATGCCTCTGGCGAAGGCTTATCAATTTTATTGATCAAAAGGAAAATTCCTCCATTCAAGGGGAGTTGGGCATTGCCAGGTGGTTTAGTCCTAAATGAAGAA
This sequence comes from uncultured Saprospirales bacterium, assembly GCA_913061325.1. Taxonomy (GTDB): domain Bacteria; phylum Bacteroidota; class Bacteroidia; order Chitinophagales; family Saprospiraceae; genus CAJXUU01. The sequence goes on from CAJXUU010000173.1 coordinate 176, forward strand.
TCACTCGAATGTGCAGTAGAAAGAGAATTAGAAGAAGAAGCTGGCGTAAAGATCAATTATTTAGAACAACTCTATACATTTGGTTTGCCTGGTCGAGATCCTAGAAACCGTGTTTTGTCCATTGCTTACTTTGGTTTAGTAAGACCTTCTGCATTTCGCTTAAAAGCTGACACTGACGCAGAAGCCGCTGAGTGGTTTTCAATAAAGGAATTGCCTACACTTGCATTTGATCATCAAAAAATAGTGGATAAAGCAATAAAACGATTAAAAGCTAAGATCACTTATGAGCCCATTGGTTTTGAATTACTTGATAAAAAGTTTCCTTTTTCAGAATTAGAAAAACTCTACTCAACGGTGCTTGATAGACTAGTAGATAGACGGAATTTTAAGAAAAAAATTATGAAATTCGGCTTCCTAATTGAAACGAAAGAAAAGCAAAAACTCTCTGGTTCTGGAAGACCTGGTAACTTGTTCAAGTTTGATGAGAAACGATATTTTAAATTGGTGAAGGAGGGGATTAATTTTGAGGTTTAATTAAATGAAGAACCCAATTTACATAGAAGATCTTTTATTGGGGCTTGCGATAGGAGATGCTTTTGGAGCGGGTGTCGAATTTCAAGATCGTAACTGGATCGCTAAAAATGTTGACTTTAGTGTTTTTGTAAATGCTCGGCATCTTATTCAAGTACCTGAAGAGGAGTTATCCAATTTTACTGAAAATTACTTTCCGTGGAGATATACGGATGATACTGAGATGACTATTGGAGTAATTAAAGCATTATCAAGCCAAAAAGAATTTTCAGAAGAGTTACTAATAAATAAATGGAGTGAGGAATACAATTACGGTATAGACAAATATGGACACGGAAGGAATGGTCATGGATCGATGGCTTGGTATTTCTCTGGGGAGAAAACAATTGAAGAAATAAAATCCTTCCAAGCAAATAGACCTAATCCTGGCAATGCTCCTGCAATGAGATCTGTTCCTTTAGGTTTGTTGAACAAAGAAGATATTTATAGATTTTGTGAAATCAATGCTAATGCAACACACCCGAATATAGCAGCAATTTTATCTAGTCAGATTGTTGCCATAGCTACGCATTATATTCTGAAATTAGATGGGCAATTGGATGATATAATAAAATTCTGTCTTTCCGAAATCCCACTGGATGTTGAGTATGAACAATACTTGAAAGCGATTGATAACGTGCCTTCATTTGAAAATTGCTCGAATGAAGAATTGGCTGTTCTTTGTGGACCTCAGCCAATTGTAAAACCTTATTTCCTTTCTGGAATAAATGGGGTGCCTTCAGATTCAAAGTATACCGCTGGGTGCGTTCTTTACATTTTAAAACATACAAAATCCCCATTTGATGCACTTAAAACTTCAATTTTAATAGGTGGTGATGTAGATTCTATTGCTTCAATTACAACAGGTATTTTATGCGGCAAATATGGTACTAGTTCACTACCCACCTACATGTTAGAGTCATTGGAGGATCCAGAATACATCATTGAAGTTTCAAAAGAATTTAAACGATTCCTGAATTTGTAAAAAAACATATCTTTTTAATTTGCGTATTTCGTACACATATCGTATATTTGTGTCAAACAAACGCAAAAGAAATGAATGTAGGAGTAATCATAGCGAGATTTCAGACACCATATCTTCATGCTGGACATAAAGCACTGATGGACGAGGTCGGAAATAATCACGATAAATTGATCATCGTCTTGGGTGTATGTCCAGTGAAAGGGAGTAGGAAAAATCCTTATGATTACTTTACTAGGGAAAAGATGATCAAGCGAGATTATGAGGCAGTTGTTGTATTGCCGATTAGCGATCATCCGAGTGATAAGATTTGGAGTGAGAATCTTGACACTATGTTAAGTGATACTTGCCCAGCAGAGAAGTTTGTGCTCTATGGAAGTAGAGATAGTTTCATACCATATTATAGCGGTAGAAATAAAACGATAGAGCTTCCTAAACATGAAGGCCATAATGCAACAGAGTTGAGAAGGCAATATGCAGACAAGGTGTTTGATAGCCAAGATTTTAGAGCGGGAATTTTATATGCTTATCATAATCAGTATCCAAAAGTCTACCCAACTGTGGATATCGCAATGTACCAAAATGACAGAAAACAAATCTTACTTGGGAAAAAAGCGAGTAGCAATAAATGGAGATTAATTGGTGGGTTTGTAGATCCATCAGATGCTAATTATGAAGAAGCTGCATTGAGAGAGTTGTGTGAAGAGGCGGGTGAAGTAGTGGTCGAAAATCTTAAATATGCGATGAGTTCAAAAATCGATGACTGGAGGTATAGAAATGAAGTGGATAAAATTATAACATCTCTTTTTACATGTGATTATGTGTCAGGAGAATTGAAAGCACAAGATGACATTTGTGAGTTGGGGTGGATCGAAGTAGCTGAGATTAGTAGAATGATAGAGAGGGGAGAAGTGACAGAAGAGCATGTGGAAATAATCAAGAAATTGAATTAAAATTCAGGAATTATGTGGTTCAAGAAATTAATGGGATTCGAGGATACTAGATATCAAGATGTGAAAAACAATATAGTAGTTAAGGACAATAGAATTGAATCCTTGATTAATGGAGCGTCTTATCAGTTTGGAAAGTTAGAAGTACTAACTCTAAGTGAATTAATCGACTTGACTCCGCCTAAAGAAGCCTTCAAAGGATTTATAAATGTTTCTCAAATAGTGGCAAATGTAAGAGATCTTCATAATGATGAAGAAAATGAAAATGCTATGTTTCAAGCTGCATCTCAATTTAATTTATTGGAAATGATTGCGCCCCATATATCACCTGAAAATGGAGTGGATCGATACGAACAAGACTATACTCAAGGCCCTGCATGTGCCATATCGTGCGGAGCGGGCACAATCTATAGGAACTACTTTGCAGAAGTAAATGGTAAAAGTGGTCAGACAAGATCAAATCAAATTGACTGTTTAGAATTGATTGGTAAAGAACTAAGAAATGAAGAGCTGAACCTTTGGAATATGAGAAATGGATATGCTTTACCTAGTAAGGAGGGGATTCTGAATATAAACAAAGTAATATGGGGATTAACTGATTCTGAAAGGGAGATATTAAAATCAAAATTGAAAGTCGGTATTCAATCTAATACAGAGGTTACAACATCTGATAATGGTCACCTTGTTAATCAAATTTATTGCTCAGCATTACCTGTTTCATACTCACAACTGGACCCGATATATTTCGAACCATTTGCTAGATTAATTTTAGAAGCTACCTATGAAGCTACATTATTTGCAGCGCTAAGGAATATGGAAAAAACTAATAGTAATAAATTATACCTAACCCTCGTAGGTGGTGGAGCATTTGGAAATCAAATGGATTGGATAATGGATTCGATTGGGATAGCGATTTCAAAGTTTAAAAATACTCCATTAGAAGTGAAAATTGTAAGCTTTGGTAGTGTGAATGAAAGACTAAATCAAATGATTGAAAACATCTAGTGTTAACAAGATCTATCCCGAACTAAGATAAAAAGGACTGCAGTGTGCGAATAAATTTTCATCACATTAAAATTCACGAAATCATGAAAGATAACAACCTAATATTACTAGCGGATGCATATAAATATTCGCATCATAAGTTATACTGGCCTGGCACAACGAAAGTGTTTTCTTATCTAGAGAGTCGTGGCGGTTATTTTGATGCAACAGTTTTTTATGGATTACAATATTTCATTAAAAAGTACCTAGTGGGCAAGGCATTTACTCAAGATGATCTTGATATTGCAGCAGAATTTATGCCTAAGGTATTTGGCCGAGATGACGTGTTTAATAAAAGTAAGTTTCAATATATATTAGACAAACATAATGGTTATCTACCTTTAAGAATAAAGGCAGTTCCAGAAGGTACAGAAGTGCCAGTTTCTAATGCATTATTAACCATAGAAAATACAGATCCAGAATGTTATTGGCTGACGAACTTTATAGAGACACTTTTGATGCAAATATGGTATCCAAGTACCGTTGCTACGATCAGTAGAGAAGTGAAGAAATTGGTAAATAAATACTATAAAGAATCAGCCACAGAAGGTACAGAAGCAGGAATCGATTTTGTGCTGAATGATTTTGGGTTCAGAGGAGTAAGTAGTGTTGAGAGTGCTGGGTTAGGAGGAAGTGCACATTTGATTAATTTTAATGGTAGTGATACGATCGCAGCTTCAGTACTTGTGAAAAATTATTATGCTACTGAGAAAGTATACGGAGTGAGTGTTCCCGCCACTGAGCATAGTATAGTCACCTTGTTAGGTGAAAAAGGAGAGAAGGAGATTTTCGAACATGTGTTGGATACTTTTCCGACTGGTATTGTGGCTTGTGTATCTGACAGTTATAACATCTTTCGTGCGTGCAAAGAATATTGGGGAAAGGATTTGAAAGCAAAGATCTTATCAAGAGATGGTGTGTTAGTTATCAGACCAGATAGTGGTGATCCAGAAATGACATTATTGGCTATTTTTGATATCCTTTTTGATAAGTTTGGATTCACAACCAATAGTAAAGGGTATAAGGTGCTGCCAGCTCAAGTTAGAGTTCTACAAGGAGATGGTGTAAATTATGAATCTATAAAATCTATTTACGAAAGATTGAAAGAAGCAAAGATAAGCGCAGAGAATTTACTATTTGGAATGGGTGGAGCTTTACTCCAAAAGCTAGATAGAGATACTCAAAAATATGCTCTCAAATGTTCTTACGCTGAGATTGATGGAAAAGACGTAATAGTACAAAAAAGCCCTACAGAAATGAATGCTATGGGTGAGATAACAGAATCATTCAAGAAGTCAAAAGGAGGCAGATTGAAATTGATCAAGATAGATGGTCGATATGAAACTGTTCAAGAACATGAGTACCCTGAACTTAAAAATCAATTGGTTACTGTTTTCGAAAATGGTAAGCTCATAAAAGAGTATACTTTTGAAGAAGTAAGGGCGAATAGTAGACTTTAGTGAATAGAGATTGTAGAGACAATAAAATTGAACATCATGAAAAAGATAATATTTCACACCAATAAATATAAATACCTAGTTGAACAAGTAATTATCAATGGTGATTTCGAAATCGGTAAACTTGAGCAAAGTCAATTTGCAGATGGAGAACGATATCAGCGTGTTTTGTCAAATGTAGAAGATCGAAAAGTAGTTGTAGTAGGTGGAACAGTAGACGATATGGCAACACTAGAATTATATGATCTGTGTTGCACTTTGGTTACTCTTGGAGCCTCAAGTCTGAGTATAATGATACCATATTTTGGTTACAGCACTATGGAACGAGCGGTGAAATCTGGGGAAGTCGTAACAGCAAAAACAAGAGCAAGGCTACTTTCTTCTATTCCAAGGAGTACAAAAGGGAATAAGGTCTACCTTTTTGATCTGCATACTGAAGGTTTACCCCACTACTTTGAAGGACATTTGAGAGCAATCCATGTGTATTGCAAGTCGATCATAATGAAAGCTGTGACAGAATATGGAGGCACAGATTGTATCCTTGCAAGCACCGATGCTGGCAGAGCCAAATGGGTGGAATCACTAGCAAATGACTTAGGATTGCAAGCAGCTTTTGCTCTGAAAAGAAGGATATCTGGAACAGACACTGAAGTGACAGCTATCAATGCAGACGTGACTGGTCGGACTGTTGTGATATATGACGACATGATTAGATCAGGCAACAGTCTTATCAATGCAGCTAACGCTTACAAAGGCGCTGGAGCAAAAGAGATATTTGTTATTACGACTCATGGAATATTTGTCGAAGGGGCTATCGAAAAGCTCAAAAATAGTGGAATAATAAGCAAGATAATTTGTACAGATACGCATGCGAATACTCAGACGCTGGATACTGATTTTGTAGAGGTTAGAAGTATAGCAAAGTTGATTGTGGATGTCATATAGAGAATAAATAATAAAATTATAAAATGCTGAGACCTCGTTTGGAATATCGAAATATTCAAAAAGGTGTTAGTATTTGAAACCAATACAAAATGGAGAAGAAAAGAAGAATAAATAAATCAATCGCAGAAGAGACCCTGCAAATAATGAAACAAGGATACTTTTATAATAGTCTGGAAGAGAAAATTGACATATCAAAATCAATGGAACTAGCAATAAATAAAACGGTTTGCTATTCTCCTGAAATGTCAGATGCCTTATTAATTGAAAGTTGGAATGCAAAGAATATTTCTGAATTTAATGTAACTAATGAATCTACATTTGACTGTGTCAGACGATTAGTTAAAGAAGGAGAAGAAAATGTCTTGTGTTTGAATTTTGCATCGGCAAGAAACCCAGGAGGAGGATTTTTAGGAGGTAGCCAAGCGCAAGAGGAGAGTCTTGCAAGAGCTTCAGGACTGTATCCGACATTGACAAAATGTGAGGAGTATTATCAAACAAATAGAAAAATGAAATCTTGTTTTTATACAGATTATATGATATACAGTCCCAAAGTACCTATGTTTAAAAAGGAAAAGGGAGATAATCTGGATCAAGCACTTGCTGTTTCAATAATTACTGCCCCAGCTGTTAACACTGGTGTCGTGCAACAGAGAGAACCAGAAAGAATAGGTGAGATTGAGCTAGTTATGAAAAGAAGAATTGCGAAAGTATTAGCAATATCTGCAAATCATGGTCATAGAGTATTGGTTCTAGGAGCTTGGGGATGTGGTGTTTTCCGAAATGACCCGGAAAAGATGGCTGTTTATTTCAAGGAAGTAATAGAATCTAAATTTAAAAATCATTTTCAAAAAATAATTTTTGCAATCTATTCTAAAAACGAACGATTCATCAATCCATTTATAAATCAATTTACATAAAGAATAAATAAAGATGGAACAACTAAAGTTTTACAGAGTAAACGACGCATACGGGTGTTTTTCAAATTTTTATTCTCATCCTATAGAGATTGATGGAATAAAATGGAGAACATCTGAACATTATTTTCAAGCTATGAAGTTCTTAGATGTAAAACTTCAAAGAAAAGCAAATGAGATAGTATCACCGATGGAAGTAGCTAAGTTTGGTCGAGATAGATCTCTTCCTCTCAGACCAGACTGGGAAGAAGTGAAAGATGATATTATGCGAAAAGCCGTTTTGCAAAAGGTATTTCAAAATCAATTTGTATTTGATACATTGATATCTACCAGGGATTTATTCATTATTGAACATACAAAAAATGACTCTTATTGGGCAGATGGAGGTGATGGAACTGGCAATAATATGCTAGGAAAAATCTTAATGGAAGTTCGAGTTCTAATGAAAAAGGCATTGATGAATGTGGAAATTGTACAAGGTGATATTGCAACAACGTATACTGATGTGATTGTTAATGCGGCAAATAAAAGTCTTACAGGCGGAGGAGGTGTAGACGGAGCTATTCACAGGGCAGCTGGGCCAGAGATGAAGGACTATTGTGCGAAATACAGAGGATGTAAGACTGGTGAAGCTAGGTTGTCATCTGGATTTGAGTTGAAAGCTAAATATGTAATACATGCAGTAGGTCCAGTTTGGTATGAAGGAGAGAAAAATGAAGATGAAAAACTATACCAGGCTTATAACAATAGTATGCTTTTATGCAAAGAAATTAAGGCTAAGTCGATTGCATTTCCTAATATAAGTACTGGAGCATTTAGATTTCCTTTTGAAAGAGCAACGTTGATTCAAAGACATGCTATTGTAACAGGTTTGATGAGAAATGATCTATTAAGAAAAGTAGAAATTGTATGTTTTTCGGAAAAGGATGAGGTGAGAGTAGCAAAACTCTACAATTAAATAATAAATCATGTTCAAAGTCAATTCAGGTGAATAAAAATATAAAACACATCAGTAAACTATTGTCTCTAATCCTACGTCATGACCCTTCAGTCATTGGTATTCAACTTGACAAAAACGGCTGGGCAGAGGTGTCAGAATTAGTGATAGGCATTAATAAAAATGGACAAAATATTGATGTTGATTTGTTAGATGAAGTAGTAGAGACGAACGACAAAAAACGCTTTGCATTCAATGAGGATAAGTCGAAGATTCGAGCTAATCAAGGGCATAGTTTATCTGTCGATGTTGAACTCAAAGAAATGGTTCCTCCTGATGTCTTATATCACGGGACGGTGCAGAGATTTTTAGATGTAATCAGAAAAGAAGGCCTGAAAAAGGGGGGCCGACAACATGTACATCTGTCGCATGAAACTGATACGGCGAAGAATGTAGGAAGTAGGAGAGGCCAACCTGTTATTCTAAGTGTAGATACGATGAGAATGCATTCGGAGGGATTTAAATTTTACAAATCTGAAAACGGAGTATGGCTTGTTGATAAGGTATTACCGCAATTTATATCTTTTTAATTGTCTTGAATACACAAAGGCTTCCTATAAAGTATATCCCACTTTTAAAAAGAGTGCTCTTGGACTTATAGGAAATACAACAAATGAAGCATCTGGATTCTCATTAATGTACTCAGTTGTAGCGGCGTTTGAATTACTCCCAAATTCATTTGGCCCAAAGAAATTCATTAGTCCTTTAGAATTGAGGAGATTATTTACAATCAACGTTATGTTGATCGACTTATTTAATTGATATCCCAGTCCAGCCTTAACAGTGGAAAAAGCGGGAAGTTGAAATGCATTGGATACATTGCCTTCTCGCTCACCCATATAACGCCAAGAAGCAAAAATATCTACTTTGCCAAGACGATAGGAAGGACTAATCTCAAACATCAACTTAGGGTTATGAGGTAGTTTTTTGCCAGAAAAATCAGTGATATAATCATCAGATTGATCTACAGTTTCGTTGGCATTATAGATATTAAATCTGGTAGCTTCAGGATTTTGAATCGTAGCTTTTATGTTTATATCTAAATTGTCTACTAGCGTCAATAATCCTTCCACTTCAAGTCCGATTGTTGTTGTCTTATTTAATTGAATAGGAGTAAAAAATATACTGCCATCTTGTTGATCTAGCACAAATTCTGAAAAAGCAATGTTATCTAGTTGACTATAAAATGCTGTAGTAAATAAGCTGAATTTTGGAGATATAACTTTCAAACCGAATTCTCCTTGCAAAATATCCTGTTCAGTCCCAGCTTTGTCTATAGGCAATCCATTAAAATTATTAAAATAATAATTCATTTCAGGAGCTTTATGTCCATTTGAGACTCGTCCAAAAATAGCAATATCATCTGCCAGCAAATAATTTAGACCCAAAGACCACGACAAATAATTATAATCAAAATCAAATGGATCTTTTTGGGTGGCATACAAAGTAGAATTGTTGTATGCTGTAGTTTCATCATTATCTATACCTCCTGGACTAAAATTTGGAGCACTTCGATCTTTGTCACCTTTATGCCCGACCTTATCATATCGTAGTCCAGCATCAATATTGAAATTATCTCCCAACTGAATATTGTCGTTTAAGAAAAATGCTTGTTGGTTGATTTTGGCAGAGCCACGATTATAGAGAAGTCCACCATAATTTGATATCCCCGTTTTATCAGATAATTCGACAATTGGAGAACCTTCGTTTTCAAGGGTAACATATAATGCTCTTGGATTATTTTCATATGTCGCATATGCAAAGCTTGCAGAAGTGAAGGATTCAATTTTTGAATATGCAAAATATGCACCACCAGTAATAGTATGATTTTTAATTTGCTTGGAAATTTTTAATTCTTCCATAAATTCGGTCGCTTCATCAATTTTTTTCCAAGGAGCAATACCGAGTAACGCATCATTTGGTAAACTTCCTTCCAGATATTCAAATGAAGGTGGTAATCCCTGAAATGGACCTAAAATTCCGAAATTATTCACTCGAGCTAAAATTTCATTGCTCTGTGCATCTCTAAAAACAACATTGCCTAGAGGAATATTTTGAAACGTAGGATCGATTCCACTTAACAAATAAGGGAAAAACCCTTCAAGACCCAAAGGCTGATTTGCTATGGTTGAATTCCAGTCACTTTTTTTGTCACTTACTTTAAAATTAGAACTGATGTTCCACCCTGCTATTTCGTGAGAAACATGTAAGCCAAGCGCTAGGTCATTTGTTTGAATACCATCATTTGTGTTATATCTATATGTAGATGTGCCGTCATTATTGGCTATTCGTCCATCAATAATATTTGTTGAGATTGTTGGTAAGTTCAAGGCGGTATTATTGAAATCTTGTCCAAAAGCAGGTTGTGGATTTGACCAGTTTGTAGCGGCTAATCCCTGATATCTATTTACCTTATCATTTAAATATTTTGCATATAATTTTATAAAGCCCTTTTTTGTTCTTTTTGTAATGTTCGCTTTTATTTGCCCTCCATTTTCCCAATTGATATCTGTGTTTCTTGCGCCTTGATCATATCGATAAAATCCGCCAATATTATAGTTAATATTCTTATCAGAAATAGCACCTCCAAGGTTGAGGTCATAACGAGCCAATAGATTATTATCTCCTTGTAGCCCTCCAGACACTACCATGTCGGCTCTGAATTTATCTCCTCCTGTTTTAGAAATGAAATTGAAAATTCCACCAGGTGCATTAGAGCTTGTAATCATAGAAGAACCTCCTCTAACAGCTTCCAATCTTCTTGTGGTCAAATCGGCACGATGAAATAAATCAGGTCCATAATATGTAGTGTGATAGTTGGTCACAGGCAAACCATCTTCTTGTAACGACATATAATACCATCCTATATCATCTTCTGCAGAAGATGATATCCCTCTCGAATAGACTTTAGAGAAAACCGATCCAGCAGAAGCGTCCACAAACGTGCCTGTTACATTGTTTAGTAATTCTGCAGTTCCCAAAGCGCCGCTGTTGTTAATCTCTTTAGCGGAGAGGGTAGAACTTGCAATGGAAGTTACTAAACGTGATTGATTATTGAAAGACCCAGTCACAATTATACTTCCTAATTCTAGCGGGTCAGGGGTCATTTGAATTAATAATGTAAGTGGCGCATTGTCCACAATAATTTCTTTAGTTTGTGTTTTTAGTCCTATATAAGAAATGGTGATGTGGTAAATACCATTTTCTTCAAACTCTAAAAAAAAGCTTCCATTTTCTTTGCTTTGAGTGTTAGTGTTCAATTCGGAAATGTGGATATTGGCGCCAACTAAAGGCATCCCAGATTCATCTGTAATATCTCCTGATAAAGTGGATTGGCCAAATGTAGCACCAATACTAAAGGTAATTACAGCAATAAATGAAATGAATTTTTGGAGGATCTTAATCATATATCTGTCTCTTATACACATCTGACGCTGCCGACGAAGAGGATAGTGTAG
>CAJXUU010000174.1 GCA_913061325.1 uncultured Saprospirales bacterium
TCTACACTATCCTCTTCGTCGGCAGCGTCAGATGTGTATAAGAGACAGTTATTAGGCATTATGTTTTTATGCCTTTCTTTTTCAAAATCTGTTGCTCAGTCAGATAGTCTCGCTTTATCTCAAATAGACATCAGCATTCTTACCTGTAGGAGTGGAGATGAGCTGTATTCTACATTTGGGCATACAGCGATCAGAATTAAGAATACTAAGCTTGATCTAGACTTAGTCTATAATTATGGACTATTCAGTTTTGATACGCCAAATTTCTATGTCAAGTTTATGAGGGGCCAACTCCCATATCTCCTAGGCAATACAAAGATGCAATATTTCATAAGAGAGTACCAAGCTGAAAAACGGTCAATTTTTGAACAAATTCTGATACTTGATAATAGGAGAAAGAAAGAGATTATTGAATTTTTGCAGAATAATATAAAGCCAGAAAATAGAGCGTATGCCTATGATTTTTTCTATGATAACTGTGCAACTAGGGTCGTAGATGTCTATGACATTTATGGACAGACAGGTAAAGAAATCAATTACCTAAAAGAAGTAGAAGAGAAAACGTTTAGAGATCTCCTTAAAGAAAATTTGAGGAATTTACCTTGGTCCGAGTTTGGGATTGATATAGTTATTGGTGCAAGAGCGGATCAGTTGACTAATCGAAGACACCAAATGTTTTTACCGGAATATCTAATGGATAACCTTGCAAATGCTACTATAGAATATGAAGGAACAACTTCTAATTTGGCTAAGGAATCACAGGTCATTCTAGATTTTGAATCAGAAAATAAAAATAGAAAAACCTTTGCTACTCCATGGCCATTATTTCTTATGTTATTACTTATGATAAGTACTGTGGCAATTAACCTTAAGTCAAATAAATGGTCAAGAATATTCAATAAAACTTTGCTTGGGGTTTCAGGTATCTTGGGTTTATTCCTTCTTTTTATGTGGTTCGGTACTAATCACGGAGCGACGAGAGACAACTGGAACGTACTTTGGCTAAATCCACTATTATTGCTTGTATTTACAAAATTGAGAGGAAATAACACACTGAAAATGGTAGTAACTGGGTGTTTAGTTATAGCTGGATTAAATTGTTTTGTGACTTTCTTACCACAATTCTTTAATTTAGCATTCATTCCTATTATTACAAGTGTTCTGATAGCGGTTTGGAAATTGGATTGAAAGAAATTTGTGAACAATACATTGATTATTAAATAGTTGTTTTGCCGATGAGTTTGAAGTGGGCTAACTAACCTTTGCTAGTTTGGAATTCCTAGACCCTTAGTTATATCAAACTATGGAATCATCTATATCAAATGCCTTCAAATTTATATTATAAACTATCCCTTAATCTCCTATCTCATCTTTGGTCTTCTCCTCTTACTTTTTCCACCTTGCATCATTTGTTGACCTTTTCTGCCCATACCTTGACCAGATTTGGCCTGACCTCTGTTCTTTAGTGCCTTTCCAAATTCGTCAACTTGTGCTTTCAATTGTGAGTCAGTGATGTTGAGTTTCTTGGCATCTCTATAGTAATTTTGTGCCGCAGTCCATTTATTCTTTTGTGCACTGATATTTGCTAGTTGAAGCAAAACCATTCCCTTTTCTGTTTCAGTTGGTAATTTTAGTTCAAGTGCTTGGTTAAAGTAACCTTCTGCTGTTGTGCTATCATTTCTATTGATTGCTATCGTACCTTTAATTATAAAGTAGAAGGCTCTATTGGAAACATAAAGTAGTCTGGGGAAGTAAGTAAGATTCAATCTTTTCTCTGCGCCATCAAGATCCATCGTCTGCACCATCTCAGCAGCAGACTGTATCGTTCCTAAAAGTATGTAACTTGCCAAAAGACCTAACCCAATAAGTAGGAAAATGAATGCATACCAAAATCCTTGTGTAAATGCAAGTATGATTCCACCACCTAAAAAGATGGCTATAAGAGCAAACTTAAGATATATATTAATTTTAAACATTGTGTCATTATTGATTTGTGATGTAAAGTTACGTTTTATCTTTTGTAGTAATTAATAGATTCCTTAGATTCTGCTGATAGTTTCCTATTGCTTTATAGAAAACTCAATTCTAAATTATTAGTTTATATGAAATAGCATAAATAGGATAAACGCATTCAACAGCAGAACAAGCATTTCAAAATGTATTTATATATACTATTTGTAAATTGGCAACAGCAATTGAAATATTAGCGTTACTAATTGATAATTAAGCTTTAAAAATTGATCACTCATTTATTTATTCATAGAAAACACTTTTTTACATCCATTTTATTCTGGATGTGTTTTTCGACTGCTTTGGCTCAATCAACAATAATATATGAGGTGATAGCTATCGATAGTGTTTCTACAGATTTTGTAAAAGATAATTTTAAAGCCTCAAATGAGGCAAAAGATTCTCTTTCATTTCTTTCTTCAGTACAATTGGATATTTCTGAATTATGGTCACTTGGCTTCCTGACTGCATCGCTTGACACTGTCTTGGTGACAGAGGAAATGATGAGTGCTCATATCTACATTGGCGATCAATATACGTTTGGTGACATAAGAATTACAAGTGAGCAACAGGGAATTGTGAGCGCAGCGGGGTTAAAAAATGTGAAATGGCAAGACAAAATGATCAGCCAGTCTATGATCAAAAACTATACTGAATCACTCTTAGTGTATCTTGAAAATAACGGCTTTCCGTTTGCAAAGGTAAGTTTAGATAGTATTTCTTTAGATAATGGAGAGCTTAGTGGTAAGTTGAAATTAGACAGGAATAAATTTGTACCTTTTGATAGTCTCAACATAAATGGTAATATCGAAATTAGGCAGAGTTTCCTTGATCAATATCTTAATATAAAAGCAAAAGAGCCATATTCAAGAGAGAAAATTAATAATATTAATAGACGAATTAATGATTTAACATATCTGGAATTGGATAGCATGCCTGTGATAAAGTTTGCCAATGATTACGCACAAGTTCAGCTATTTTTGAGAAGTAAAAAAGCTTCACGTTTCGATTTTTTAATAGGAGTATTGCCATCCACAGTTGCCGGTGAGACTAAGTTTAATATAACAGGTGAATTCACTGCTGAAATGTATAATAGACTCGGCCATGGTGAATACATATATGCTAATTTCCAAAGAATTAATCCTACACAACAATTGGAATTAAGATTTAAGTATCCATATCTTTTTAATTTTCCTATTGGTACTGATATAAAAGGAGGTATTTACTTTAATGAAGAATTTAGAGAGACAATATTTGATGCTGGTATTTTATATCAATTTGATGGTAACGCCACGCTTAAGGCTTCATGGAAAAACAAGTCTTCAAGACTCATAGAGTTAGACACAGCAAGTATCAAAGCAAGTAATATGTTGCCAAGTAAACTGGACATTACATACAATGGTGGTGGTATTGAGATTGCAGCTAGTGATTTAGATTATACATTTAATCCATCAAAAGGTTGGGATATTAAATTTGGAGGGACAGTAGGTATAAAAAAAATTATCAGAAATATTGCAATTGAAGATCTTTCTACGGACTTTGTCACTGCATATGATTCGTTGAAGTTGAAAACATTCCAAACGGAAGTAAATTTATCTACTGCATTATATATCCCAGCTTTCAAAGTTGCAACGCTAAAACTAGGTTTAGTGGGAGGACTACAATACAACGAAGAACGTTTGTTTGATAATGAACTTCATAGGATCGGAGGTAATAAACTCCTGCGTGGATTTGATGAACAGAGTATCTTGACAGACAAATACTTGGTTACCACATTAGAGTTTCGACTTCTTTTAGATCGAAATTCATATCTCAGTTTTCCCTTTGTAGACTATGGAATTACGCATATCAATAATGGTAATGAACAAATTTGGGACTCTGCGATCAGTTTTGGTATGGGAATCAATTTTGCTACACCAGCTGGTATATTCAATGTTTCTTTCGCTGCAGGAAAACGCTTAGGTAATCCTATTGACTTCGGAAATACGAAATTACATTTTGGATATGTTAGTTTGTTTTAATTGATGTAGTGTTATCATGAAATAATACATTTTTAGGTTTTTCTTTCCGATTTGATTTTACCCCAATGTTATTAAACCGTACCTCGATTGATTCCTCTCCAGATAGATACGATCATCCTAATCGGAAGCATGAAAATAACCATCATACTACCAGTACCAAAGAAAATGAATTGATATTTAATGTACTTAGAAATTTCAATAGCCCTATCAGGTGAAAGTTGGCTTAACATTTCTATATGTTCTTGCTTGTCAATATAATCTTGAAAATCGAACAAGCTATCTATTGCATAGAAAAAGAGGATGATAGGTATAAAGACCAAAGCTACTTTGAGCTTATTGTTGTTAGCAAGAAATGTGTATTTCAACAAGAAAATATACCTAGTAAATGTTATGAAAAGTACAATGAAGAATATGTTCTGAACATAAAATATGTATTTATCACCTACCGTATTATAAATTGGAAAAATAAAAAGAACAACCATTATAATTGTAATTATCCACCATATAAGCTCTAGGAGTAATTTCTTATTCATTTGCTGATTTGTCTATTATCTTGAATTTATTTACCTAAATTATTAGGATCGCAAAACTAAGTCTAAATTGATCAAAATTACTATTCTGATTGTCTATTATTCATCATAATATTTGAGGAACTTCAATCATTGTTTAACCAATTTTTAAATGCTTTCACTCTATCCCTGCTCACAATCATTTCAAAAGATGGAACTGGTGACAAGTCAATTTTAAGACGACTATTAAAATAATTATGAATACCAGTAAGAGCTTTTACTGAAAATATCATTTTTCTATTAATCCTATGGAACATTTTAGGATTAAGGTTGATGCATAACGGATCAATGGTAGAGTTTACAATATATTTCGACGCATCTTTATGGATTGGAAAGAATAGCTATCCTCTCTATAGAAATAAGATACATCTTCCATAGGTAGGTATTACGACCAATTGTTTTCCGTGAATTTAATTTTTAACCTTCATTTCGAACCTTGTATATCAATAATTGACCGACCTCCATCTCAATTGTTCTGAAATATTTGAGACCAATCTTTTCCAAAACTTTGTAAGATGCTATGTTTTCAGGCATTGCTCTACCTATTATCTCAGACATATTTATGTTTTGAAAAGCCCAGTAAATGCATGCTTTTGCTGCTTCAGTAGCATATCCCATTCCCCAATATTTTTGGAAGAATCTAAATCCTATGTCATACTCATCAAGTTCTGGAGTAAATTTTAATCCACACCATCCTAAGAATTCGTCATCTGATTTTCGAATAACAGCCCATCTTCCGAATCCGTATTTATTATAGTGATCATAGTTAATAAGAAAGTCTTGAACTTCGTCAATGCTTTTGAATGCTACATCTCCTGTGTACTTTACTACATCAGGATCAAGATTCAATTCAAATACAGATTGTGCGTCCGATAAGCTCATTTCACGCAAATAAAGTCTAGATGTCCCGATTATTTTCATGAGTAGTTACCTAATCTTTAAATAGGTTCTTTAGTTTGAACTTCACTTTAATCTCTTTACCATTTCTAAGAAGTTTCATTTTGATCGTTTTCCCTTCTTTCTTTTGAAGTGTTCTGGTTATCGTTTGTAAATTGCAAAAAATAATTGGCCAAAATCCTATTTTTAATATTTTGTCTCCAGGTTTTATTCCAGCTTTTTCAGCGGGAGTATTTGGATATACAGTTTTTACATAATACTGATCTAATTCTGACCCAAGTGCATAAATAAGAAGACCACTTTTATCAAAAGCAAATTCTTTGCTGAGTTTAGTGATTGGTTTTAAGTAGAGTTTTTCATGCACATAGTCTATAATTACATGAAATCTTGATAGAATAATATTGCCAATAATTCCATCTCGAACAACTTCTCGTTTAGCTAAAATTAAAGAATCTATCTCTTGAAAACTTGATATGACATTGTTAAATTTATATTGATCCAAATCTAGGTGTTTTGTCATTCCTATAAATCCACTGAGGTCTCCACCTAAACCTTTACCTAAATTACCAATAATTACATTATCAGGCATTCGAAATCCTTCTATCTTATTTGAATGTATAAGCAATGCAAGGGATGCACCTGTATCAAGTAAGTAATTCAATGTATCTATCTTATCTTCTATCTGAGTGACGCATTTGAGATATGGTTTATAATTTATAAGATCAATATCATGTGATGAAAACTTGCGTTTAGGTTTAAATTTATCAGGGTTATGGATTGTAAGTTTACCATGTTTGTAATCGAACTCTACAACTAATCCCTTTAAGAAATCACCACCAATAATTCCGTCTATTCTTCGTCCTAGCATTTTTTCAAGATCGAGGTAGTCTTCCTCTAAAACAATAATGTCTCTTTGAATGATGCTTGTACCCTCAAGCATAATAGGGACATTCCTAGAAACAAGAGCTTTCATTTCTACATCTAAATCAGCTCCACCTATAATGATCGTATCCGAATAACTAATTCCTAAAAGGTCATTAGCATTTTTTTTAAATAAGATGTTGTGGGAGGCTCCTGTATCCAATAAAAAGTCCATGTACAAAATACCCCCGTATATAACTTTTACAATCGTGAACCCATTAACATATTCGAATCCTACTTCCGTTTTATCTTTTCCTCCAAGTAGATCAAGACCGCTATACTGTGCTGAGATCGAGCCATGAATAGCCCAAACAAGTATGCAGAATATAATATTTCTAATCGAGGTCATAAATTATAAATAGTTGAATATCTGACCATTTTAATAATATGGTCTTCTATAAAACAGGATGATTATTATTTTTAGAATAACTCAATATATGTGATATATTTAGCTTGTCATTGGTAAATGAACAATAATCTCATATGTCGAAACTAAAAAAAGACCTAACTGTCAGTGGACTAACGATGATAGCCATAGGAGCGTGTATAGGTTCAGGAATTTTTATTACTCCCTCTAAGACGTTTGAGTTTCTTCCGCATCATGGATATGTATTACTTGCATGGTTAATCGGTGGTATTGTTACTTATTTCGGTGCTATGACATTCTCAGAATTGGGGGCACGCCATCCGCAGGCTGGAGGAGTCTATATTTTTTTGAAAGAGGGGTATGGAGATCTTGCTGGATTTCTTTATGGGTGGATTATTCTACTTGTAGTAAATACAGGGGCCCTCGCAGCGCTTAGCATGGGGTTTGCAGATTTTTTAGGCTTTTTTGGTGAGATGAGTAGTTTGACTAAACAAATCGTAGGCATAAGCACAATCACTATCTTGACTTTGATCAATGTGATCGGTGTAAAAATCAGTGATATGTTTGCCAAGGTATTTACTGGATTGAAGCTTGTGGCACTTTTGGCTATTATTTTATTAGGTCTAGCATTGTATAATAGTGCTGATCTTACACATACCCTCAATTTTGATTTCAGCGACAAACCCGAAAATCTTACGTCAATGATGCTTCTTGCATTTGTAGGAGTGTTCTGGTCATTTGGAGGATGGCATCATGCTACCTATCTTGCTGGAGAGACTAAGAACCCACAAAGTACAATACCAAAAGCTATGTTACTTGGGACAATGACAGTCACAATAGTCTACATTTTGGTAATCTTAGCCTATTCGCTTCTATTGCCTATGGATGGGATCATTGGGTCAGATCGTGTAGCGGGTGACGCAGTAGGAAATGTGCTAGCAAATGGTGGTAAATTAGTAGCAATAGCGATTACGATATCTATCTTTGGAACGATAGGTATATACACGATGACTGCACCAAGAATCTACTATGCGATGGCCAAAGATGGAGTTTTCTTCAAAAGTTTAGCAGATCTACATCCGCGGTACGGTACCCCATACAAAGCAATGATCTTCCAAGGCGTATGGGCAAGTATATTGATCATTGCCTTCAATAACTTTCATAATCTCATGACATTTGCCACTTTTATGGATATCATATTTATGGCATTGGCGACAAGTACAATATTCATTTTTAGATCTCGAAAAAGTATTAAAGGGACAGAAATTATCAATTGTATCGATACTCCATTAGATTCCATAAGCTCTGAGCCAAATAATATTGACTCCAACAAGACCAGCGAAGAGAAGAACACTTCACCTCAGTATGTTCTTAAGTGGTATCCGCTCATTCCGATTTTGTATTTGATAGTAACGGTAGCATTTGTTATTAATGTAACTTTAGGGATGGATAAGACTACGCTTTCGGGGTTAGCCATCTTATTGCTGGGAGTTCCGGTATTTTATTTTTTTAAGAGACGGCAAGAAGTGGATTCTTAGTGTTTCATATTATATATCTTTTGGACTATATCTAATTTAAAATTAACTCACTATGGTAGATGTTTTTTGGATTATATTTTGGGTTGGAATGATAATAGCGTTCTTCTACTTTGGTTATAGACATGACTATAGAAGAAATCCAAAAGAATTCAAAAGAACGATAATTGGGATGCCGATTAGTCTCTTTAGTTTTATGAATGGAATACCATTCATTTCAGATTGGGTTAGGAAGTTGATTAGGGGTGAAGAAAAAGATGATTGAGGTTTGAGGCTTGTAAGCTGGTGAATATTTGATAGAATTATTTTGTCTGCTGTTGCTCTATAATGTGTAGGGGATATTTGTTATTTCTGAATTGAAATGTGCTTACTCTTACTTCCTAATAACTGAAGGGAGCTCTGGAAATCACAACAACTTGTTCAATCAATAAAAAAAGACCCACCAAAAACTGGCAGGTCCATATTCTTCAAAAATGAAAATTCTAATTACTTAGCAATCGTCACTTCAATTCTTCTATTCTCCGCTTGACCTTCTTTAGTATCGTTAGATGCTACAGGGTTAGCCGATCCAAATCCTTGAGTCGCGACTCTTGAAGGAGCAATTCCAGCATCCATCAACCTTTGCTTAACTGATTTTGCTCTGTTCTTAGAAAGGGTTTTATTGCCTTCTGCATTGCCAGTATTGTCAGTATATCCCGCTACATTGATTTTTACATCTGGGTAAGCTTTAAAGATAGCCGCAAGATTATCAACTTCTACGCCTGAGGTACCATCGATTTTATCAGACCCTGATGCAAATGTTAAGGTTCTGAACGTCACTTTACCATCACCAATGAATCCACCGTCGATAAATTCCATCATTTGACTTCCAGCACTATTTGCTGTAAATGTGATTTTATCAAGAGCTGCTTTACCTGCTTCATTTACAGTTGCAAATGCACCTTTTGCAAAACCACTTACTGCACGACCTGCATTAGTTACAACATCGCCTGCGGCATTAGTTGCGTAACCTGCTGCATCTGCTACTGTTCCAGCTGCACCTTTGGCCATATCTCCAGTTTTACTTGCTACATTTTCTATTGCATTACTTGCGTCTCCCATAGCATCTTTAGGACTTTGTCCAAAGATCAACCACCATGCTAATGCACCGATTAATAATAAAGGAAGTGCCCATTTGATCCAACCTAATCCAGCTTTTGCAGCATCACCTGCCACGCCTGCTACATTTCCAGCTGCTCCAGTGACAGCACTTGCTGCATTTCCAGCTATATTAGATACTCCTGAAGCTGCATCTCCTGCTAATCCAGCTGCTCCTGATACTGCTCCAGTAGCTGCACCTGTTACACTTCCTAATACCTCTTTAGCTCCGCCTAAAAGACTGCCAAGACCTAATAAGTCTCCCATACCTGAAGGCATAGCTGCTGCTACGTGTTCCTTTTGGCCCATTAGCATATCTGTTAAGAACCCTAGTCCTTTACCACTTGCCTGTTTTCCGATTATTCCCATAAGGAATGGTGCTGCCATCTTCATAAGTGAAGAAGAACTACCACTTTTTAATCCTGATAATTTTGAAATCATACTTACGATTCCTCCCATTTTATCTCCTAGAAGAGTTTCAATGATTCCACCGCCGGAATTAAGTAGACCATTTACACTGCTAGCACCACCACCAAATAATCCTCCGATGTCACCTAACATATCCATATCTAGGACTCCTATCATATCCATAAGCCCGCTAGCTTCATCAGGCTTTGAAGATTTGTCTATTACAGATCCTAATATTGTAGGAAAGATTCCTCCTAATGCGCTAGATACATTATCTTCTGATTCTCCAAGAAATCCGCTAGCTTGTTTTGCTAATGATCCAGTAACTGTATCCTTTAGCATGTCTAATAAGTTGATTGACATTGTAATGTTGTTTTGATTAAATTATTTAGTTAAAATTAATTGTGTGATTCTTATTATTGGAGAATTTTCGATGCGGGTATGTAAAATACTACTTTATTCTTCGAAATGATAGTAAATTGAATTCTTTAAGAATTAGCAACCACATGATATTATCCAATTATAAATAAAATTTTAGTATGATTAAAAGTGAAGAAGTAATTTTTCTAGAAGCGAAAGTTCGAATTTTAGAAGCATCCGATTACACTACAAAAAAGAAGACAAAAGCACTCTTTAACCTTTTGACAACAATTATCGAAGAAGTCACTCAAGATGAGAGAATAACTTTCACAACTTTATTCTCTAGGATCGCTTTTATGGCCAATAGATTTAAGTTTGATTCGTCTCTAATGTATTATTTGCATACCTTCCGTAGGGACAATGAGCGCATGAAAATCCCTTTAGAATCGGAGCATTACGTAGATTTAGGGGCTTTTTTAGTAGACCAAATAATCAATAAAGTATGGAAAAAGGTAATAACAACAGATGATATTCCTGAAGATATAATTAGAATATTTAAAGGTGATAAAAAAGAAGTTGTCAAATTTAAACCAGTAATAGAAGCAATTGTAGATAGTGTTGATGTCGATACTTATACAGTGAATTTTTATGATGAAGAAGACGCTACAGTATTACGCACTGCGATTTTTGACCAAGGAGATAAGAATGAATTGTTTAACGACAGCGTAGAATTATTAGGTCGCTCCTTTAGTTTTCCAATTCATGCGAATTTTATTGATGTGGAGATATTAGAAGATGGTACACATGTTCCGAGTGCTATAGTAATAGAGCCAGACTATTTGTTAGATGTGACAGCAGTAGCAAATTGTTTCAAAGATTATGGGACAGAGTCCATGCTTAGATTGATAGGGAAATTCAAAATGATGGAAAACTCTATTCCTCTTATGGTCGGAAATGTTGCTAATTTATTTCTTGATGAGATCATTTCCAATCCTGATGTTAAATTTAATGACCTTTTGCCAGGAATATTTAAGCTCGATCCAATGGGACTCGCCGTTTTTGAAGATAAAGACATTCGAGAATTAGTATCTATTTCGAAGAATCATTATCTCAATTTAAAAAAGACGGTGGCCACTGAATTACCTGCCCAAGGACTGTCTCTTATACACATCTGACGCTGCCGACGAAGAGGATAGTG
>CAJXUU010000175.1 GCA_913061325.1 uncultured Saprospirales bacterium
ACACGTAACCCAGTATAGCGAATGGCACATTCGAGGGCTGGGCTAGCAAACACTCGATTTTTGTTTCGTTTTTTTTTGAGATAGTAATCTCTATTGAGATAGTAATCTCAATAGTCAATGAAAAAAATGAAAGCCAAGCGGCGAGCGGAAGTAATGTGATAAATAACATGCCAAATGCTAATGTCACAAATGACCTTTTCACAACTCGTTTTTTGTGTGTTGGTAGGTACTTGTTTTCGTTTTATTATTTACGTATTCAATATGAGACTCCAATACAAATTCAACTACCAAGCCCTTCTTATATCAGCTTCAAAAAAGATCAGAATAATTGACTAGATTTACCTCTAGTGCAATGGCATATAAAGGTACTTATTGTCACTTGTTAAATTCAGAAGTATCATTTGATATGTCTAGCAAAGAAAAATCAGTATTCGAAACAGTATTCTTGCAGTACCATTCTGTGTTGCAGTCCTATGGGCTGAGTCTAGTGAGGGACCATTCTTTGGTAGAAGACAGCATTCAAGAACTGTTCATCTACATATATGAGAAGGATATTGATCTGGAAAACATTACCAATATAAAGGCCTATCTATTTATTTCACTTCGCCGTAGGATCTTGTCAAAAAAACAATTCTTTTCTATTTCGATCTCAGATATTACTGAAGATCATGAATCTATAGAAGATCCTAAAGATGAGAATAATAGAATTCAAGTCTTGCTCAGTGCGCTACCCACTAGACAACGAGAAGCGATATACTTAAAATTTTTCAATAAGCTATCTGCCAAAGAGATTGCCGAAGTCATGGAGATAAAACCACAAGTAGTTGCTAATACGTTGTTTAAAGCATTAAAGAAGCTGAAATCAATCGCTTCTAAGATTTCAATATTACTGTTGATTGGGGGATATTGAAAAATAAATTAAAAATAAATTCTTGAGGGATGTTATGTTTTTGATGTAAACTCCTCTTTAACATTGAAGCCCATAATAGCTTCATACAAAGTATAGAAATAGAATGACACCAATTTCGATAAAAGAATTAGAATTACTAGAATCTTGGCTTGAGAATCAAGATTTCCTATCATGGGCAAATGGACTCACGGATGCAAGCGCTGAACGATGGCAGGACTTTCTAAAAGATAATCCACAACATGCAGAACTATGCGAACTAGCAAAATATGCTCACAATAACCTGAATGTCCAAGAGCCGGCGATCGATCAGGCTAAAAGCCAGCTCGCACTTAATGATCTGTATGATAAGATTGACCAGCGTAAATTAGGGCAAATGAATGCTGATAAAAAGAAAAGCAAATCTAAGGTTAAGACGTTCTTCCTTAATAAACCATGGAGGGTGGCGGCATCTGTTATCATGCTTCTTGGTTTTGGATTCCTCAGTCAGAATGCTTTAAACAATTCGGTAGTCGTGTATACTTCATTGGATGAACGAAGAGAGATAAAACTGGACGATGGAACAGAAGTAGTGCTCAATACCAATACTACGCTTTCTCATGTGAAAGACCAACCAAGAATAATCACTCTTGATGGAGAGGCCTATTTTCAAGTAGCTAAAAAGGTAGAAACAAAGGAGCAATTTCAAGTAAAGACAACCGATCTAGTTGTCACAGTCCTCGGTACAGAATTTAATGTAAATAGTCGAGACAATCAGACAAGTGTATTTCTGGATGAAGGTAAGGTGGTTTTAGATGTCATAAAAAAAGACAATGAAATAGTAGAACTGGAGCCTGGTGATCTCGTAAGCTATTCCCAATCAGAGAATAAAATAGTGAAAAAGAAGAATGAAAATTCTATAATGAATACGGCTTGGAAGGATGATGTAGTCTATTTCAAAGATGCCCATATTGCGGATGTCTTGCCTGTCATTAGCCGTTTGTATGATGTGCAGTTCGAACAATCAAACTTGGAGTTAGTACAAAAACAATTCTCTGGAGGAATGCCTGTACGCGATATTAATATCACTCTGGCCACTCTTAGCCAAGTCTATGGGATAGAAATAAATGGATCAGATAAATTTTATTCAATAACGAACAAAAAAGAATAGAGCTCTAATAATAAAATGAAATACTCAAGAAACATACTATCGGTTTTGATCCTATGTACAGTTAGCCTCTCATCGAGTGCTTTCTCTGCGGGGACGGAACCATTAGAAGATGTTTTGAAAAAGATTCAGGAGGAGTATGACGTAGTAATATCTTACAATACTAAAGATGTAGCTGATATCTCGGTACTGTTCACTATAGAAAATGACGAAGACTTTGAATCCGCTATAAATAGGGCACTAGCGCCAACTAATCTGCAGTATAAATATCTTGGTCTTAATTTTTATATCCTCTTCAAGCCCAATGGACTCAACAAGCTCAAGTTGGATAGGATCAATGAGAAAATAGAACAGATCAAGGAGATTGGCGATAGCGAAGAATTTATCATTTCTGAAGACAAGCAATACTTTCGTGTACCGAAAAAGCCAACAAAAGAGATTTTTGGGCAGGTAACAGATGAGGAAGGTATACCGTTAATCGGAGCCAGTGTAATAGCTAAAAATACGACTCTAGGAACGCTAACAGACCTTGAAGGTATGTTTGATATTGAGCTTCCTAAGGGGACTGATGAAATAATTGTCTCATATACAGGATATGACACTCAGGCCATACTATTAGATACTCAGAAGGTCATAAATGTAAAGCTCGAAGAGGGACTGACAATAGGTGCGGTTACTGTGTTTGGATCTAGAGGTGCACCAAGAACTAGTTTTGATTCGCCTGTTCCCGTAGATTTATTTTCACTGGGTGATCTGCAAGCAACATCGGTTGGTACTCTTGATGAACAATTATCTATGTTGATACCATCGTTTAATTCTGGTCAGCATCCAGTTTCCGACGCATCGGCTCACTTCAATCCTATTGATCTGAGAGGTTTGCTACCGAGTAGAACATTAGTGCTAGTCAATGGCAAGAGAAAAAATAGTAGTGCTCTGCTCTATACTTATGTAACAGCAAGCAGAGGTGAAGTCGGTGTAGATATGAAATCGATCTCTTCGGAATCAATCGAGAGAGTGGAGGTGCTGAGAGACGGGGCTGCAGCACAATACGGGTCTGATGCAGTAGCGGGAGTTATCAATCTAGTACTCAAGGATAAGATCAAACCATTTATTAATACAAGCTATAGTTCCACAGGCAGGGGAGACGGACTTCGTTGGAAGACATCAGCGGGATATAGTTTCGATATCCTCAAGAAGGGGTTTGTGACTGTCATCGCTGACTATTTTAATCAGAGTAAATCACAACGTGCAGGCACAATACATAGTGCTGAGGACGAGGCAGGATATTGGGGTAATGAGATATTTAACGAAGATGATTTTAGTAATTACTTGAACCGAAACCCTAGTGCTGGCTTTCAAGTAGGGTTGCCAGAGGTAGCCTCATTTAATCTGTCGCTTAATTCAGAATACATACTCAATGAAGAGGGAACAAAACTGTATGCTTTTGGGACATTTATGGGTAGGTCGGGTTCTTCTCCTCAATTTGCAAGAGGTCCATATTGGGTAGAGGGGTACGAGTCTATCTATCCTGATCAAGATTACTTCTTGCCAGAAATGGCACCGATTATTCAGGATCATTCTATGAGTATAGGCTTACAGCATGAATATAAGCAATGGCAATTTGATATCAGTTCAAATTATGGACGTAGCAATATTGATTACTACATTAATAACTCATTCAATCAATCATTGGGAGCGAATAGTCCAAAAGACTTTTACAATGGTACGCATACATTCGGGCATTGGGTCAATAATATAGATTCTAGAAGAACTTTTGATCTTTCAGGTAGCAAGTCATTGACATTAGCTTTTGGGTTGGAGCAAAGGATTGAGTTTTTTAGGGGAGAAGCTGGAGAATTTGCTTCTTATGGTGATGGATCTCCTACAGTGTTGGATAGGGTAGGGTCAGAATCATTTAGTGGATTATCTCCAAATGATGCTGTCTCAGGAAAAAGAAATAATATCGGTTTCTACTTTGAAGCAAATACAAATGTTTCTGATAAAATGAGTCTTGGTGGCGCTGTTAGATTTGAAAATTATAGCGATTTTGGCGAGAACGTAAGTTGGAAATTTAATACGCTATATAAGATTATAGATCAGAAGTTAAACATAAGAGGTTCTATAAGTAATGGCTTTAGGGCACCATCTTTACATCAGGTATATTACACTTCTACGACGACGACATTGAGTACTAGTGGCATTGTTCAGAATCGTATTTTGAACAATTTGGATCCGTCTTTAGCGGTTTTGGATATTCCAAGATTGATGCCTGAGCGATCTTTAAATTTTGCTGGAGGATTGGCATATCGCCTTAATAAGAAAATAGGAGTTTCTGTAGATCTATATCAAATCGACGTTAATGATAGAATTGTATTGTCTGGTCAGGTCGGGAATACAGAGAACGGAAATACGAAGATTGATCAACTATTAGAAATTACGAACACAGGTTCTGCAGGTTTCTTCTTGAACGCTGTTGATTCTAGGTCTTCAGGAATTGATATCGTTTTCAATTTTGATATTATTTCAATTGGGAAGGGTAGAATAAAAGCTAACATAGCTGCGAATATTAATAAAACAAGCGTCAAAAAAGTCAATCTACCTGAATCTGTGAGTAGTGAGGAGTTGGCGAGTAAAATATTCTCTAGAGAAGATATATCTCGATTAGAATCATGGAGGCCAAGTCAAAAAATGACTTCGTCCATTTCATATACTATCAATAACTTAAGTAACACCATAGCTCTCAATTATATCGGAGGCGTGGAATACAGACATGCAACGGACGTACAGAATGATGCAAAGTATGGAGGGGGATTTCTGACGAATTGGAATTCATCCTATCAATTCAATAACCATTTGCAGTTGGCAGTGGGCGTACAGAATATATTTAATGTGTATCCAGATACCTTTTTGGAGGCATATGGGGGCACGCCCACAGATCAGAATATCGATTTTGTTGGTCGGTTCAAATATCCATGGCAGACCATGCAATTTGGAACTGATGGAATTCGATTTTTTACAAAAGTGACCTATACTATCTAAACATATAAAACCAGATGAAATGCAACTATTAATACAAACTGAATTTACGTAATGTAAACTCAAATTTCACATACTCAAGCATAGCAAAGCTGTAGCGTTCAGATTTACTGATCTGTTCGTATAATTACTATTATGATTCATTTCATATAGCTAAAATTGTTATGCTTTCATTTAATTTTTTTTCAAACCAAATCTTATTTACTATGATTTCAAAATCAACAATTTTTAGTTTAATTTTTATGAGCATCGCCTGTATGATGAATGCTCAAACGGTGACTGGAACGGTCGTCGACGTTAATGATACGCCTCTCATTGGAGCGACTGTCTTATCTGTTAGTGCTGGCACAGGAACGGTGACTGATTTGGATGGTAATTTTTCGATAGAAGCCACAGAAGGAGAGAAGCTAAGAATCTCTTATACTGGATTCACTTCTCAAGACTTGACTGTGGGAGCTGAGCGTAATATAAGTGTAATACTTACAGAAGGTGTCAATCTTGACGGGGTAACGGTAGTGGGGTCGAGAGGGAAACCTCGTACTTCGTATGATGCTGCGGTACCAGTGGACAACATTGATGTGAAGACATTAGAGCGATCTGGTAAGGGTGTGCTAGATCAGCAGTTAATGTTTAAAGTACCATCATATAACTCTACAGAGCAACCGATTTCTGATGCAGCGGCTCACTTTAGTCCTGCAGATCTTAGAGGATTGTTTCCGAGTAGAACATTGGTGCTCGTGAATGGAAAACGTAAGAATGCAAGTGCATTAGTATACAGTTATGTAACTCCAGGTAGAGGAGAAGTAGGTGTAGATATGAAAGCAATCCCATCATCTGCGCTTTCTAGTGTAGAGATCTTGAGAGATGGAGCTGCAGCACAATACGGATCTGATGCCATAGCGGGTGTGATCAATCTTGTGATGAAGAAGAAAACGGATCCATTTGTAAATGTAGGATACAGTACAACATCAGAAGGTGATGGAGAGCAGTATCAATTAGAAGCTGGATTTGGTGTAGATATCGCTGAAAAAGGATTCGCAAATTTTAATTTTGGATATTTTGATCAGAAGAGAACTCAGAGAGCGGGTACAATTACTAGCTTAGAAGATGAGGCGGGATATTGGGGTGTTTCAGAAACATCAGCTTATAGCCTTTCTGATCTAGAAGGATTTTTAGGTAGAAACCCATCTGCAGGATTCCAAGTAGGTGCACCTGATATGACGATTACTAATTTCTCATTCAACTCTGGATATACATTAGATGAAGCTACACAGACAGAAGTGTATGCATTCGGTAGTATCGCCAACAGAGATGGATCAGCTCCTCAATTCGCAAGAGTACCATACTGGGTAGCTGGATTTGAAGCTATTTATCCTGGGCAAGAGTTTTTCCTTGCAGAGATGTCTCCACAGATTGGAGATAGTGGATTCACAGCTGGATTGAGAACAGTAAGAAACGGATGGAATTTTGATATTAGTTCTACACTAGGAAAAAACAGAATTGATTACTATATCACCAATTCATTCAATCAGTCTTATGCTGGAAGTAGTCCATCCGATTTTTATAGCGGAGCGCATCAGTTTAGCCACGTTGTAAATAATGTTGACCTATCAAAGACGTTCGAAACTGAGTCAGAATTTTCATTGACTACAGCATTCGGTATCGAGCAGAGAACGGAGAGATTCGAAACAGTAGCGGGAGAATTTGCTTCTTATGGCGACGGAGAGAGTCCTGATGCGCAAGGTGGACGTACAGGCGTAGAGTCATTTCCAGGTTTAAAGCCAGAGAATGCCTCTACAGATTATAGAAGTAACATCGGTGCATATGCTGAAGTAACTGCAGATGTGAACGATGACTTCCTTATCGGAGGTGCATTGAGACTCGAGAACTATAGTGACTTTGGAAACAACCTTAGTTGGAAGTTAAATTCTAGGTATAAGCTAATAGATGGTAAATTTAATATTAGAGGTTCTGTAAGTTCAGGATTCAGGGCACCATCACTTCACCAGATTTACTATACTTCACTTACGACGACGCTTACTTCTAATGGAGTACAGCAGAATGGTATCCTTGCCAATGATAACCCAGCGCTTAGAGCACTTGGTATTCCAGAATTAACTGCGGAGACTGCTTTTAATCTCGGTTTAGGAGTTACAGCAAGATTATCTAATAAGTTTGGATTTTCTATTGATGCATATCAAATCGATGTGGATGATAGAATTGTACTTTCTGGACAGGTTACTCAAACAGGAGACCCGACATCACCTATTGATCAAGTACTATCTAGTGTAGGCGTAGGATCTATGGGTTTCTTTTTGAATGCTATTTCTACGCGTACAAAAGGTATTGATCTTGTCTTCAACTATACAGGAATCGAGCTCGGAAAAGGAAACTTAAGCGGAAGTATTGCTGCCAATTTTAACCAGACAACCGTTCAGGGTGGGATACAAACTTCTGATTTTATCGAAGAGAATGATCTTGTTGGAAATATCTTTACTAGAGAAGATGTATCAAGAGTAGAGTCTTGGAGACCACAACAAAAAATCGTTGCGACAGGTACATATGGATTAGATAAGTTGTCTACTACATTATCATTTTTATACTATGGTAGTGTTACTTATTTAGCTAATAATGAAATAGATGATGCTACATTCGGTGGTAAAATGTTGACTGATTTGAGTTTCTCATATGACATTACTGATAAGATTGCATTCACTTTAGGATCGAGTAACCTATTTAATGTATATCCAGACACATTTGCTGATGTATATGAAGGAGGTCATCCTCAAGATAGAAATATTGACTTCGTAGGAAGATTCAAATATCCGTGGCAAACGACTCAATTTGGAATCGACGGCCGTAGATTTTTCACAAAAGCTAGTTTTAAGTTTTAAACAGATTTAGCATTTTATTTATGTGGTTCAGTCGAGATGATATAGGTCATTTTTCTGAACCACATTTTTTTGAGTAAAATGTGGTTCAGAGATTTCGAGATTTCAGAACACAGTGCTATTAAGAAAGGAAAAGTAAATCAACACAGCAGCAAATCAACCAGCCCACGAATGTGACCATAGCTAGACTGTCCTTCGTGTTTTTGCTACGCAAAGATCACTTGATCAACACAACAACAACAACAACAACGCGATAACTAAAAAATAAACAACTCTAAAAATGAATATACCAGATTTCAAAAATACGGAAGTAGCATTCTCATCTTATAGTGATCGGTCATTACGTAAGACAGCCAAAATGTTCCAATTAATGAACGCCCAATGGCTAGTTTCTCTGTCTTCATCATTGGGCCTTCTTGCTTTGAAGCTCAGGCTACCACTTGTAAAGCCAATAATAAGAGCGACTATCTTCGATCAGTTTTGTGGTGGAGAATCATTAGAAGAGGCAAAGCCGACGATTGCTGAACTGGCAAAATTTAAAATAAAATCGGTTATGGACTATGGGGCGGAGGGAAAGACTTCAATCGCGGATTTTGACTATTCTTACCAAGAAATAATGAATGCAATACAATTCTCAAAAGACGAAGATGATGTTCCTATTGTCAGTCTGAAGATAACTGGATTGGCTCCATTTAATCTTTTAGAAAAACTTCAATCTGGAACCGCGCTTTCACAAGAAGAGAATAATATTTTTAGTACACTAAAGGATAGATTATTCGAGATTGGTGCTCTTGCTCAAGAAAAAGGTGTAGGGATATTCGTAGATGCAGAGGAGAGTTGGATCCAAGATGCGATCGATGATTTAGCGAGTAGAATACAAATGGTATGTAACCGAGAGAAGGTCATTATATATAATACCTATCAGATGTATAGACATGATCGCCTTGAGTATCTCAAAGTTTCTCATAACCATGCGCTAAAAAATGAGTACTTATTAGGCGCCAAGCTAGTAAGAGGAGCTTACATGGATAAAGAACGAAGCCGAGCTGCCGAGCATGGTTACCAGTCACCAATTCAAGTAGACAAAGAAGCTACAGATAGAGACTATAATGAGGCAATATCGTACTGCGTTGAAAATGTCGAGTCGATTGCCAGTTTTAATGCCTCGCACAATGAAGATAGTAACATGCTACAAGCACAATTAATGGAGCAAAAAAATATAAAGACCAATCACCCGCATTTAAATTTTTGCCAATTGTATGGAATGAGCGATAACCTGACTTATAATCTAGCGCACAAAGGATTCAATGCGATGAAGTATCTTCCGTATGGAAAGATCAAAGATGTAATTCCATATCTTATAAGACGAGCACAGGAAAACACTTCGATCAGTAGCGAGATGGGTAGAGAATCTTTACTTATTAATAATGAGTTGATGAGGAGAGAGAGAGTAAAATAAAAATGGAAGTTAATTTCACTCTGATAGATCTCAATTAATGCAGATGAAATGAGTATTACGTCCTACTTCAAAGTTGCAATCCCATCCAACTTCGTTGCCAACTCATCAAGTGAAGTCTTCGTGTGAATCTTGATCAAAGCTTGCCTCACAGGAGCATATTGTTTGTGCATTGGGCATGGTTGATTATCATTACATTGGCTTAAACCCAATCCACATCCTACATAAATCTGATCACCATCTAAGACCTCAACGATCTGACGAAGATTGATTTTGATTCTGTCATCATCATTGATCCAAAACCCTCCATTAGGCCCTTTGATAGATTGCACTAAACCACTCTTGGATAGTTGTTGCATTATTTTACCCGTAAAAGCTTCAGGAGAATCGATAGCTTTGGCAATAGCCTTAATACCTACTCTTTCTTTTATTTGAGACTTATGTGCTATATGAAGCATAGCTCTAATCCCGTACTCACATGCTTTGGAAAACATCTTATTATTTTATCGTTAATAGGCAAATATAAGGATAAAATTATCTTTTATTCTTGTTTCAGAGCGATTTATGGTCGTTTTTTTTTCTTTATTAAATTTACTAGTATGATAATTACGCCAATAACTATAATTATGGAGCCTGCAACTATCATTTCATAGTAATATGTCATAATTCCCCATCCTTGCCATTGCATTAAACCTTGCAAAAAGAGTAAAACCTCTGTAAGGACAACACCGAAAATAAAAATGACTATACCAACAAAGCTAAGTGACCTAGCTTGTATTTTAGAAATCATACCAAAAGCAAATAGTGATAGACCAGCCAACATCAATAGATGTATGAATCCAATAACAAAATTCCTAATAGTGTATGAGACTTCGGCTAAGGCTGGAATTGCAACCAAAGATTGTATAAGAATCTTTAAGACCAATGCTAAAAGTGACACCATGAGAATATTGTAAATATGTGGGGTTAATGATTTTTTAATTGGAGACTTAACCTTTATTAGAAGTTTTATAAAAATCAGCAACGCAATCAATTGTATAATTACACCTACACTATTAATCATAAAAATTTCTAAGTACGGAGTCGACCAAGAAATAGCTAGCGCATAAGTCATCACAGTACCAATTAACAATGTCCAAAATAATAGACGACCTCTTTTGTAATCGATAATAATTTGTTGGGATTTTAGGATTGCAAAGACTATAGCTAACAGACCAAAAATGAACCAACCATTAAATTGAAAATGCAAGTAAAACTGAATAGAAGCATAATAGACAGCGGTACCTTTAAACCCTAAAGCCATTATAGGGCCAAGAGCCCAAGTTCCTAGCGTTGATAATACTAGAAAAAATAGACTTGTTTTCAAAAAAAGCTTTGGCAAAGGACCATGATCTGCTAAGCTGGGTTCTCGCCACACTTTGTATGCAAATAGATATGCTAAGACTATATGTAGTGTAGAAAACACAATAGATACTGATGCATAACCAATAAATGGAAAAGTGAATAACATACCAAGTACAGAAGCTTGTAAGCCCCAATAAAGCTTAGAATATTTTCTCCATTCTAATCGAAATGTATTAACTATTATGATATAAAATATACCAAAAAGCCATCCCAGTAGGGCTACATGAGAATGACCATGTTGTACATTTCGATAGTTGAACCATTCTGGCATTTCAAAAACAAATGCTGATCTCATTGCGAGACCAAAAATGGCGGCTACAACAAAAAAAACAACCGATACGATAATTGGCAATTTCAAAAAATCAGCTTTTGGTTGACTCATGGAATTATGATATTCTTTTAAAAAATAATATTAAAAAACGTATCTGCCATGGAATTAATGGTGGATACGTTTTTTATAATTTAGAAGACTTTGCTACTTAGGAATAATGCATTGAAGTGATTTAAAAGCGTAGGTTAAAATGATTTGTATCCCGTCAAGTCGGGACAGGTATGCTTGGTTATCAAGTT
>CAJXUU010000176.1 GCA_913061325.1 uncultured Saprospirales bacterium
TACGAGATTTCTGCCTGTCTCGTGGGCTCGGAGATGTGTATAAGAGACAGTTTGACATCAATAATATTCCTCTTAAAAAATATGATGATGATGGATTCTTTTATACATCAAAAGTAGCCTCCTTTCCTTCTAATCATCATGGTATTTATGATATGGCTGGGAATGTGTCAGAATGGACAAGTGATCCTGGATTTACTTTATTTTTTAAAGATTCAGAGTTCAAAAGACTTTCAACTGAAAGTGAAGTGGAAAGTGAAATCCAAATATTAATCCAAACCCCAAAAGATGATTCAGAGAACATTTATGTTGCAAAAGGGCGAGAGAAAAATATTGATAAACTTATTCATGATAAAAAAGTATTATCGAAAGGTGACATTAAGATTTGTAAAGGAGGCTCATGGGCATCTGGTTTAATCTATACACAATTTGGTGCCAAACAAGGATTCAACAAAGATTTTGCTTCAGCTAGAATTGGCTTTAGGGTAGCATTATCAGACGTTCCTGATGATTTAAAGAGATACTTTCCAAAAAGAAAGTGGAAACGATAAGAATAGTACTTATCTATTTTAGTAGCTTAACACTGAGGATTAGAGTCATTCGCTCTCTATCATTTATAGTCATACAAGATATTAAAATTCAAAATGGGCAGAATACTACTTTTATTATTTTTGGGTGCCATCTCTTGCACAGGTAACCAAACGGTTGATACCACTACGCCAAATGTAGTTATCATTTTTACGGATGACCAAGGTTATCAAGATGTTGGTTGTTTTGGAGCAACTGATATCAAAACGCCACATTTGGACCAAATGGCCAAAGATGGGATTCGCTTGACTGATTTCTACGCTGCACAAGCGGTGTGTTCAGCATCTCGAGCTGGTCTACTTACTGGTTGTTATCCAAATCGCTTAGGAATCCATGGAGCTTTTATGCCTAGCAGTAAACATGGGTTGAGTTTGTCTGAGACTACCATCGCGGAAATGTTGAAAGGTATCGGTTATAAGACTGGAGTTTTTGGAAAATGGCATTTAGGGGATCATCCTAAATTCATGCCCAATAATCAAGGGTTTGATGAGTATTTTGGCATACCATATTCAAATGATATGTGGCCATTTCATCCTCAACAAGGACCTATATTTAATTTTGACCCTTTACCACTATTTGAGAACGAAACTATCATTGATACCCTAGAAAACCAAGCTTCATTAACTACCCAAATCACAGAAAGAAGTATCGATTTCATAAAGGAAAACAATGAGCATCCTTTTTTCTTATATATCGCACATCCTCAGCCTCATGTTCCATTGTTCGTATCTGATAAGTTCAAGGGGAAATCAGAGAGAGGTTTATATGGTGATGTTATCATGGAAATTGATTGGTCAGTTGGACAGGTATTGGCTACATTAAATGAATATAATCTAGATGATAATACAATTGTAATTTTCACCTCTGATAATGGCCCATGGTTAAATTATGGTGATCATGCAGGATGTGCCTATCCATTAAGAGAAGGGAAAGGAACAGCACTAGAAGGAGGACAAAGAGAACCTTGTATTATTAAATTTCCCAAAAGAATAAAACCTGGAGGAGTAATAGATGTGCCTATGATGGCGATAGATATCTTACCAACTATTGCTGAAATCACAGGAGCAAAATTACCAGTTAATAAAATTGATGGTAAAAGTATCCGGGATATCTGGACTGGAGAATCTAATCAATCACCACATGAAGCGTATTACTTTTATTATCATGTAAATGAGCTTCATGGCATTAGATATGGTAAGTGGAAGATGTATTATCCACATAAATACAGATCACTAAATGGGCGCAAGGGTGGCAAAGATGGGCTTCCAGTTGACTATGACTATAATACGATCGACCAAATAGAACTTTATGATTTGTCCAAGGATATCAGCGAGACTACAGATGTAGCTAATGAATACCCTGACATCGTAGCCAAAATCCAAACACTAGGAAATGAAATTAGAAATGAACTTGGAGATTCACTCACTGATAAAATAGGAACAGGCAATAGACCAGTTGGTAAAATTGAATAAATAATTTAGATGACTTGTTTTCAGTAAAGTTGAATAACAATCTTGAGTGACAATTATGTCAAACAAAGTCTAGAGGTGTTCAATCCTGTACACAACGGACACTGCATGCCCAAGTTTTAGGATTTTCAAAACGGTTGACCTTCGTAGATCCACTGTTTACATAGCGATCATATGCAAGTACACTAGTGCTCTCCGTAGATGACCATATATCGGCCCCCGAAGATAATTCTAAGAATGATGATGTTCCATGATAACCTCCAGGTAGTATTGCAAAACCGCTACTTCCAAAGGCGCCGTTTTGATCGAGTGGCCCATTTGACCATAATGACTCATTAGTCGATAATTGACTGCCTTGGTCTGTACCTCTATTACCTGTACCATCGGCTTGAGATTGTGTCATACCCAATTCCATTTCTAATGTCTTCCATTCGGTATCCGTGGGCAGGTGCCAGCCTGTTGGGCATACACCTTGTGTGCCTTCCGTAGTTACATATTGCATCATCTCATCCCATTGATAGAGACCACCGTAAGTAGTACAGTTGGCACCATCGTTACTATAACAGTATTTCTCTATGATATCATTATCCGTCTGATTATCTGTGCTTGTGGTGCTATTTATCATAGTTCCAAAATTGAGATTCTCCGCCATCCATGTCTGAGTTCCGATAGTGACGGTTTTGTAAGTCTGATTGTCTCTAGTATCTAATAATAGACCGCCTCTTTGTGCATCTAATACGCTTTGCACAGGTATACCACTTGCCATAAGTTCTTCTTGTGTATATCCACTCTCCAACAATTTTTTGATCATAAATGGAGGCAGGTTTGGGCAGTCGCAGAGATGTTTTGCAAGCTCAAAATCGGAGGCTAGATTCCTAGTGGTATCAATAGGAGGAGGAGGGGGAGGCAAAGAAGCAACTGATCTTGTTCCAAGAGTGCCATCTGTATTTCGGGTGACAAGATTTTCTTCTGTATCATCGGAAGTCATTTCTGTGACTTTGAGCTCTCCTTGGATCTCTACTTGTTGAGAGTAGACGGTTTGGATGGTTAGTGTGATTAATAGTCCTAACATGATACCTTTTGCTAAAATTCTTCTCTTTTTCATTTTTACCTTTTTGATTTATTTTTAAGTATTGGTTTATTCAGGTGATGGTATGGTTGGTAGCCGTTCAGATGCTGTGATTTTTCTTCCTGTTTTTGCTTCAGTTGCTCCAGTGTTTTGAATAAGAATATCATATATTGTCACTGTGGAACTCATACTACGATTGTGAGTTTTATTCTATGCATCCAGCCGCTTTTGCGGTAAAGAGGTTGTAATTCTTAGCATGAAAGCCATCTGTCAAATCAATATAATTGCCCGCCTGATATAGTACGTCAGTTCCGCTTTTTCCTCTTATAATCCGGTCAGAGACAATGGTGTTAGATGCCTTATGGATTTGTTGACCAGAGTTAGTTCCTGCTGTTGGATCGTTTTCTTGGACGAGATTCAGATCAGTAGCACAACTTTTATATCTAGGGCTCCTCCATACACCTCTTCCGAAAGTTGCGGCATAGATATAGTTATTATTGATCTTAAGGTCATAGACAGGAACTCTTGGGAGATATGTGGAGAATGGTATCCATTCGTCCATTGTCGAATTTCGGTAGAATACTCCAAGCTCTGTTCCGATATAATAGCCATTTTCATTTACATGATCGTAGTAAATACAGTATACAGGTAGTTGTGTTATTCCTTGACTATATGATAGAAGTGTTACTCCTCCATCAACACTTTTAAGTATCTGACTCGAGTTATATCCTCTTCTTGTAATAAATACAACATCGCAACTGTCAGGATGTACAAGTAACCCCTTACCATGGTCAGCGCCAAAAGTTTCTCTTTTGGTCCAAGTAACATTGGCTGGACTATCATTAAAGTTTTCTGTCCATGCCAGACTATCCCCTTTGGCAAGGTAAAGTACATTTGGATCAGCTTCACATTGACTGATGGAGTTGACATTTAAAGATTTGGAAAATACACTATGGGACTCTGTAAATGTTGCACCATTATTATAGCTTACTTTAAGTTCATCGATGGCATGAATCATAACTTTCTTAGGATCATCAACGGCATAAACTATGGGGTCATGCCATTCTGTAGTTAATATATTTGTATAGTTCTGCATACCATCAGTGGACCTTACCTTATAATCTTGTGCAGAGGCAAACATAATATTTGGATTTGTAGGGTCTATGACACAATCTAATCCATCAGATCCTAATTTTCTAAACCCGGTATTATCTCCTAGATCCCAAAGCATAGTTCCATTGTCTTGTGTGCCGCCGATTATCTTAGTTTCATATATATCCAGATCAAAAAATTGTGTGCATATGAGCCCATTATTGATGCCATTATAAGTAGTGCTTTCTGGCGTTTTTACTGATATTCCGCCATCTGTGCATACATAGTGATTATCCCCTATATGAAACGAATTATGAATGTCTGCAAGTAAGTAGTTTTCTATTACATCAAAAGTCATCTCTCCATTGACCATCGAAGATTCAAAGAAGTCACCTGTTCCGAAGTATACTTTATCCTCATCATCTGGATCAACATCCAATGTGAAATTGTAATTACACTGATAGGTCATTATATCTGTTTTGGTTGTATCGTACATAATGTCCCAGATCAGCCCATTGTTAGGTGATTTATATAACCCATAGAATGTTTCAGCTTCGATGTTAGTTTTCGTAGCAACAGCATAGTAGATCACATTCTCATTGCTTGGAGCCATAGCTACCGCTGATCGAGTAAAATTTGATGTTGGAAGATTAACATGATTGATCTCTGTCCAAGTGTCGTTATCAACTCGTTTATAGATGCCAGAAGTGCTTGTTGCCCAAACTGTATTATTTTGATTCGTTTGATATTCTATGTCGAAGACAGTACTACCATCACCAAAAGTTTGATTACTATCATCTCCAGTCATAAGGTTAAATTTTATTATATTATGTAGTGAATCACTTCTTGCTATGAAAAACTCGTATTCGTTTGTTTTGCTTTGCAATAGCTTGTATCCGTAGGATAGGTTATAGGTAAAAAGTTTGTGTGCTACGGTCCATGTATCTCCTCCATCATAAGATTGATATATACCTTGTGTAGGAATAAATTTTGAATCAGCATCATCTGTTAAGGCTAATATATGGTTAACGTTATTATAATTTACAAAAGCACTGCAAAAGCGGTGCTTTTTTCACGATTCCTGCCCTTCTCAGCGGAGAAGTGAAGACTTTTTCTAGTTTTCTGTCTTTACCAAATGAGCCATCATATTCTTTAAGTCTGCTACTTCCTGACTCAGCTTTCTCAGTTTATTAAGTTCTGCTTCTTGGCTTGATATTTTATTTGTCAATTTTTCAATTTGCGCCTGTTGTTCCTGAATTCCCTTGATTAAAACAGGAATAAGGTCTGAATAGTAAACCCCTAGTCTTTTCGCAGGAACAGTAGTTCTTCGTCCAGTTCCTTCATCAGTTTGCCATTCTTTATCCACAACAACTTCCTTGATGACTTTCTTTAAATCTTGGGCTACAAGTCCGAGTTTTGTTCCCGATTCGACATCTCTTTTCCAGGAAAACGAAACCGGTTTTAAAAGCATAATTTCCTTTAGACCATAGGAGAGGTCGCGAATATTAGTTTTATCTCGTCGATCAGATGTTTGAATGGTTCCATTGACAGCAAAAACCTCGGTCCAGCGATAAGCACTAGTACCTAAACTTCTGAGGTTGTCTAATGCTGGTCTTAAGGTGGCGTTAAAATCTAAAATATAGCTACCTCCATCATTGATTGTTTCAAAAGTTCCAATTTTTAACTCTCCACCAATATGGAGCGTAGAAGTAGGAAAAGTAGTACCTATACCAACTCTTCCATTTTTTAAGACAGTCATTGCGTTCGATCTGCTACTAGACCCTGTGCCATTTCCTATTTCGAAAAGTGGACTGGAATCTACCCAGGAGCTTGCATCTCCGCCTCCTACATTATATCTACCTATTGCAGTGCTACTATACGATTGAGCTTGAACAAAATTTCCAATTGCAGTTGAATATAAAGCTTGCGCTTCAGCAAAATATCCTGCCGCGAAAGAGTAGTTTTCTTCTGCATCCGAATTATAGCCTAAAGCGGTACTTCCCAAAGCAAATGCATCTGTATTATAACCCATGGCCGTTGAATACCGTCCATTTGCATTTGAGAAATAACCTGAAGCAAAGGCATAATCGTTAGTAGCTTCTGTATATGTACCCATGGCAGTTGCTCCATAGCCTTGAGCTCTTGTATTGAATCCGGATGCAAATGAATATAACCCTATACTATCTCTGTTCCAATACGTGGCCGCTGCACCCGAACTAACCGTTCCTACTCTGAATGCATGCAAGTCAGGTAAGAACATAAGTTTGTCTCCTGAGCCCAGAGTGTCAATGCCAAATAATACGCGCATATTATTCCCTACATGCAACTCAGTTTTTGGGCTAATTTCCACACCTAATCCCAACTGGCCATCGCCTGTCAAGGTCATAAGATTACCGTTCGTTTCATTGTAGAAATTAAGCCTGTCATTTTTTGCATTAGAGGCAATATAAGCGGCAATAGTCCAGAAGTTGTTGTCATTTATATTGTCAAATCTTATCCGAGCATATTCGTTCGCCTCTTCATGCAAGAGTAATTGTGGATTGTCTAGCGAGCTGCTGCTGGATATTTCAAGCTTTCCTGAGGGATCAGCGGCGCCTATACCTACATTTTGGGATTCTGCAACTAGGCTTATAAAAAGAAAAATGCCTGTGAGATATAAGCTTAAAATTTTTTCGTGCTTCATAACATTATTTTAGTTGTATTTTGATAAAAGTCGTTAGAGGTAAGTTCGTGTTTCTACAGCTCAAATTGTCAATGAATGGCAAGTATTTTCTAAGATAAAGGATAAAGATTTTGATAACAACTACCAGT
The DNA here is from genome assembly GCA_913061325.1 of uncultured Saprospirales bacterium. GTDB lineage: Bacteria > Bacteroidota > Bacteroidia > Chitinophagales > Saprospiraceae > CAJXUU01. The sequence continues at coordinate 7,027 of CAJXUU010000176.1, forward strand.
ATATAGAACAAGAAAAAAACAGAGAATAGAAAGGACCTCCAAATTGACATCTAGTGTATTATCTAAACCTAGAATCTCAAATTGGCGATTTGGATTAGCAATATTTATCCCTACTCTGTCTGAAAGAAGATTGACTCCCGGTGTTTGGCAGAAGCATATTAGTTGTGATAGTATTAGGCTTGTTATTATTATTAACTTTCTCATAGACAATCATTTTAATTTTACTCAAAATTGGTTGTTATGAACTTTAGAACCAAGCTTAATGATTATTCAGTTATGATAGGTTAGTAATCCGTTATTTCTCTACCTGCCTGCTAAAAATTGATTGACGGCAGACTTACATGATCTTGAAATTGGCAGTGATGTACCATCTTTTAGAATGATTGACCCGGCCAGACCTTTGCGATAACTTTTGATGAAAGATGTATTGATCATATGAGATTGATGTATTCTTAAAAACTGATGATCGACCAAAATATTGGCAAAGTGTTTTAATGGTTTTGATACCATAAGCTTTTCACCATCTGCAAAAAAGAGGTGACAATAATTCGAATCAGCACTGAGATAGACTAGGTCTTTGACTTCAATGAATTCTGCTCCATCCAAAGTGGGGATAGCAAGCGTATAGTTTTCATTGTTACCAAATTTGAGGTTGTGCATAATTAATGCAAGCTTCTCCTCTATATCATGAGATGCTTTTTTGTCTTTTGCTTTTTGGATAGCGGTGATTAGCTTTTTCGGATCTACGGGTTTTACAAGATAGTCCACTGCACTAAATTCGAAGGCGCGAACTGCATACTTATTAAATGCAGTGACAAGAATCAAATCGAAATCTTTGTAATCTAGCTTTTCAAGCATAGTGAAAGCATTCATTCTTGGCATCTGTATATCAGACATTACGAGATCTGGTTTTAGCTCATTAATGTATTTGATGGCATCTTCTGGTGTGGTAACTGATTTTATTATTTCCACAGATGGACAATGCGTATTTAGATCATAGATTAGTGATTCTAATGCCATCATTTCGTCGTCGATCAATATCGTCTTCATAAACTAGGTTTTGATATTTGGATTTTAATTTCTGTTCCTTGGGGTATTTCATTTTCCACTTTGTCAAGGATCGTCACTTCTATATCATGTTGCCTGATTAGAGCATTAAGTTTGATTCTATCGATAGACATAGAGCTGCCTTTGGCATTGTGTTTATATTCTTTGTTTTCATCATTGATTTTCGCTGAAGCAATTCTTCCAATGCCATTATCCTTTATAGATATAATAATATCATTTTCTTTTCGATAAACGGATAATTTTAGATATCCTTTCTTATCAATAAGTGGCATGATTCCATGCCATAGACTATTTTCTAAATGCGGCTGCAGGATCATAGGAGGTAATGATATAAGATCTAGTTCTATTCTATCCTCAATCTCTATTGAATAATCAAATCGATCCATAAATCTTAGTTTTTCCATTTTGAGATACTGCTCAGAAAATTCTATTTCTTCGGATAGAGGTACTTCTTGTTTGTCGCTCAGATCAAGAACATTTCGAATCATTGATGAAAAGAGTAATAAATACTCTATAGCTTGTGGGTTTTCATTTTTCTGAATTAGCCTTTTGATGGAATTGAGACTATTAAATATGAAGTGAGGGTTTAGTTGTGCTCTTAGTGCTTTTAACTCAAGTTCGGCTATTTTTTTCTCTGTTTTGGATTTTGATAGGGCTGACCGGACTCTCCATTTATATAGACAATAGAGGGATAAGATTAGAACTCCTAAAAGAAAGGCAAAAAATAATTTGGTCTTCCACCAAGGAGTCTTAATGATAAATGTACTTAATGTCTTAATTTCTGAAATTTTTGGGCCTTCGACTCTGACCTTGAACTCATAGTCGCCATAGGGTAAATGTGGATAGAATACAGACTGGTCGTTACCTTGATAAACCCAATTATTATCCCATCCTTCTAATTTCGTATAGAATGATAATTGATTATAGGGACCAAAGTAAATGGTATTCCAAGTGAAATTTATGGTACTTTCTTTTGATGATAGACGAAGTGATGAATCGATCATTTTTGATTTATTCGCAACATCTATGGATGTTAATTGGATATCGAGTAATTCATATTTTTTCTGATTTTTATCAATCTTGATAAATGAATTTTCTGTAGAAGTAAATAGGAAATCAGTCGTGATATAGATGGGTTCATCCATTTTGGAAAAGTTATATTTTCCGTCTAAGCTATATATTATTTTCTCACTCTTTGTGTCGAATCCTTTAATTCCAGAATATACAGACATCCAAATAATGCCATTCTCATCGATTGTTGATTGTTCAGCTGTAAAGTGTTTATCCTTTTCTAAAACAGATTTAGAAATATATTTACCATCTGTTTTTTCGTATGTAAATTTTGATATTCCATCATATGTATTTGCCAACCATAGCACGCCATTCACTTCATGTAGTCCAGTAATATTTGAAATGCCATTAATTTCGATGAATTCTGAATTTCCAGATTTTCGATCTATTATGAATATGTATTGTGCTCCGTAAAGGTAGATCATAGAGTCCTTGCCAGTACTGAGGTCATGCCCAGGATAAGGGAATTTTTTTATTTCTTTTGATGGAATAGGATAGGATACTTTTTTATTTCCATTTTTATCATAGATTACTATTTGGTCACTATACGAAACTATGTATTCATTCTCTTTACATAAGAAATCATAATATTCCGTTCTTTTTTCTAGTTCTATTTCTTCTGTTTTCTTTGTGGATGCATTATATTTAATCAAGATTTTATCTGACTTAGGATAGAGATATTGATTTGTAAACTTGTCATACGTAATTTTCCATTTTGGACCGTCAAATGCAGTAATAATACCTTTAGTAATTTCTGAGATTGTGTTTTTGTACGCATTCTTACCTCCAATGAAGTAGGATATATTATTGCCTTTATTATCAGGAATAGCCCAAAAGATAGATCGAGAATTAAGTTGGGGAATCAAAATTTCTTCAAATGGCTTGACAGATAACTTGGTCAGGCCATCATTGTTTGATAACCAAAAATTACCATCCTTATCTTTGAATACACCAGTGTATTTCATCCCTAGACCATCTACTTGGAATTCACGAAAAGACTTCTTGTTTAGATCATAAGATACGAGGTAACCACTATGGTTCGTAATAATTAGAGTCGAGTCATTTAAGAATTCTAGATCAGTATTGATCATATATGGTCCGACATCCAGAATCAGTTCGTTGCTTATGTATAGTTGGTCTAATTCTTCATTTCTAGTGTCAAATTTTAAAGTGCCGACTCCCCATGTAGACAGTAGATATTCAAATTCATTCAATTGAGTGATATTATGAATTTGATACAAGTACTCCCTATATTTTTTTAGCAAATATGAATGGATGAGTTGTTTTTTCTTAGTGTCAAATTTTGTAATCCGCATTTTGCCTCCAATAACTAGGGTATTCGGATTTGTTTTATCTCGTATTATTGACCTAGACGCCTTTGGTGAATGGTGATTGTGTTTGTGTTCTAATCCTGGTGTCAAATCATAATATCTCCATGTATACGATTCTAAATCATACTCATGCAGTCCTATATATGATGTTATGTATAGTGATGTTCCGACTTGAATGATATCAGTAAATTCGTTAGAACTCTCTGTTAGAAAATGAGAACAGCCATCCATACAGGATATAAATTTGTCTATCTTTTTATCATATTTGAATAAACCTTCCTTACCTGAGACAAATAAGCCTCCGTTTTCAGTAACGTAAGATGCGTGCATTTCAGGACTGGTAAAAGTTGTACTGTCATTTGGGTTTCCTGAGTATATCTTGAATTCATTACCATCGAATCGATTAATTGCAGAAAGAGAATTTACCCACAAGTAGCCTGAACTGTCTTGAACAACTTGCCTTTTAGGACCATCAGACATACCCTCTGATGGGCCATAATTTGTCACCTGATATTGCTGACCATTTAAGAATAATGGAACAATAAATAATACTGTGATCAGGATTTTATGCAAAGAATTAATCAATATTTTTGTTTTCTATACTTCAATATACAATATCGTAATATTAAAGGCGATTGTAGCAAATGTTGACTATGCTGCATACTTGAGTTAGTATTTGGTTGTAGAATAGAGAGGAGCGATATTTTTTCGAATATTTGTTATAGTTTATAGTAGCTAGCTTGGTTCACAATTTCATCTAAAAAAAAGCTACCGCAAACAATTTGTTACGGCAGCTTTTTTAATTTCTAAAATAGTCTTTATTCCTACTTCTTCAATATTTTCATTCCTATGTTCAAGAGCTGTCTCTTATACACATCTGACGCTGCCGACGAAGAGGATAGTGTA
>CAJXUU010000177.1 GCA_913061325.1 uncultured Saprospirales bacterium
TACACTATCCTCTTCGTCGGCAGCGTCAGATGTGTATAAGAGACAGCTATAATAGTCTTAGCATTGATCTCATCTATCATAGACTTTAATTTCTTGATCTTTGGTATCGTTTGATATATGAATTTCTGACCTCCAAAACCAGGATTTACGGACATAAGACAAACCATATCCGTCATTTCTAATAGATCTTCAAGTAATGATACACTTGTGCCAGGATTGATGGCGATTCCTGCTTTTGCCCCAGTTGCTTTGATTTGTTGTATTGTTCTGTGAATATGAGGGCAAGCCTCTAAGTGTACCGTTATGGTATCAGCACCACAATCTCTGAATTGCTCAATATATTTCTCTGGCTGCACAATCATGAGGTGTACATCAAGCGGCTTTTTAGCATGTTTCGCAATTGCTTTTATGACAGGCTGACCAAATGAGATGTTCGGCACAAATACACCATCCATGACATCAATATGAAACCAATCTGCTTCACTGTTATTGATCATTTCTATGTCTCGTTGAAGATTGGCAAAGTCGGAAGCTAATACAGAGGGAGCAATTATGTGGTTAGGCATTTTATAATACGTTTGTGGTATGGTTATTTTATAACCACAAATGTAGGTAATGTTTATGGAAATAGATGTTTCATTTATATGCATTCCTGTTTAGGACGATGTCATTGATGTAACACGGATTACATGGCTGAAAACGATTAGAAAGAATTTTTGCTGGCGTTTCTGTGAAACATCTTTTAGAACGCCAATAAATTGCCGTAGACCATTGGCGATAGTAATAGTTTCATTCAGTTATGTAAACAGTAAAATCAGTGTACAAAAACCATTGTTGCTTCTAATTAATACCAATATTCAGCATCCGAGATTAGAAGCCGAAAAATGACTTTACGCTAGCAAAAGCAACATAACCACAGACCTCACGCAAAACTCACATCCTCATTCTTATCGATTACATCCCATGTGTGATCGGCTAACATTTCGCATGTTGCAATGTAAGTATATGGCCCCTTTGTTCCCCATTCTTCAGGAGAGATCATAGAAAGTACCCATGTTTCGTCCTTTTTTTCATACACGTAATATCGTTTGTTGAGGACAGGTTTGAACCCAGCATCGGCTTTATAGATTCGTTCGGAAATACTGATTCTATCGTGTAATATTTGCGCTTGTTTAATCAACAGCTCTACTTGATCTTTTATCTGAGTCAATTGAGAATCTGTCTGCTGATACATAGCGGCCATAGCATTTCCCTTTGCTCGTCCTTTGTCTAGGGGCTTGATGATAGCACTACCTACATGGTGTGCGTAAGGCAGGAGTCCAGGGTTTTCGGCTACCTGATCTATATCTATGCTGTCTTTGTTGCTTTTTCTCATGATCTGTTCTATGCAGTATAAGTATACAATAGATTTGAAGTAGGATTGTTTACGGATTATGATAAGAGTAAATTTGTAATTGTGTTTCTCAATATTCTACTTAGATTTTCTTAAATTCTTTCACTGTCCTTTCATGCTCTACGTCACCTGTATGTTTTATTGATTTTGGCTCGAATAACATAACCCAAACTTCCTCTTCAGCAATTGGATTGTGTTCTACTCCTCGAGGTATAATAATCATCTCACCAGCATTGATAGTTCGCATCCCATCTTCAAAATCTATTTTTAATGAGCCTTTCACTATATAAAATAGCTCGTCCTCATTCGTATGATTATGCCACACAAATTCTCCTATTAGTTTTGCGATTTTGACATCTTGACCATTGAGTTCACCAATAATTCTAGGGCTCCAATGATCCTCAAATTTGGAGAATTTTTCTTTCAGATTAATTACTTTCATATAGTGTTATTTTTTGAAGAATAGATAACTAATGTATATTCGATTAAAGATCTCATAAATTTGTTTGTAAACAAATTTCCTATGTACAGATTTTGTTTTTAAACAAATGGTAGAGCTACTTAATGTAATTCTTTCTTAAAGTTGTACGATGAAAGTTTTATGATTTTTCTTATTTATTATCAGTTTAATAATGCTAGATGTTTATTTTATAGGTGTTCCAAATAATTAAATAAATATAATATTTGGAACACCTATAATAATAAATTATTTGACAACAAATTAGACATAGGTGTTCCAGATAAGTAGAATATTGTTATGTTTGGAACACCTATAAATTAAGTACGCATGGCAAGAACAATAATCGGAAGGAGAAAAGAGAAGGAAATTTTAGTGAGAGCATTGGATAGCTCTAGATCAGAACTAATAGCTGTATATGGACGAAGAAGGATAGGAAAGACTTTTTTGATAAGGGAATTTTATGAAGATGAAATGGTATTTAGTGTGACAGGTTATAGTAAAGGCAACAGAGCTGTACAAATAAAAAACTTCATGACAAAGCTCAATGAAGTCACGGAAGAGTTTAAGGATAACGAACCAAAAGATTGGATAGATGGCTTTATACTTCTAAAGAAATTCATTATAAGCTTACGAAAAAGGAAGGCCAAGAAGGTGATATTTATAGATGAGTTTCCGTGGATAGCAACTAACAAATCAGGATTCTTGGCGGCTTTTGAAAATTTCTGGAACGACTTCTGTGCTGCAAGAACTGACCTTGTCGTAGTAGTATGCGGATCTGCAGCTTCTTATATGGTGAAAAAGATTATCAAGAATGACAAAGGGTTAAGTAAACGAATAACACAAAAAATTAACTTAAGGCCTTTTAATTTAGGTGAGGTGAGAGATTTTTTTGAGCATAAAAATAATCCGATAATAGAATACGAGTTGCTTAAAATATACATGTCCTTGGGTGGGATACCTGAGTATCTTGAACAGGTGCAAAAAGGAGAATCAGCGGTACGCACAATCGATAGATTATGTTTTCAGCCCGGAGCGTACCTAGAAGATGAATTCGATGAAGTATTTGAATCTCTCTTCGAATCCTCATCATTTCACAAGAGAATTATTGATGTATTAGCGGACGGGAAGAAAAAAGGGTTAACTCGGAATGAGTTGTTAGAGAAAAGTGGTGTAGGAACCAGTAGTGGTCGGTTTTCTCAATCACTGACGGAGTTAGAAATATCAGGATTTGTTTTGAAATACGATTCCTACATTGGGAAATCAAAAGAAACACTTTATAGAATTTATGATGAGTATTGCTTGTTTTACCTACAATTCATGAAGCCATTTAAAGGCAGTAATTGGCAACAATTATATCAAAAACAAGAATATAAAAGCTGGTGTGGTTATGCATTTGAGACCATATGTTTAAAGCACAGTACAGAGATCAAACGGGCATTAAAAATAGAAGGGATAGCGTCTAAAAATTATACGTGGAGCAATCCTAAAGCTCAAGTGGATATGGTAATTGATCGAGATGATAATTGGGTCAACCTTTGTGAAATGAAGTTTTACAATGATGAATATACCATAGATGCTGCCTATTTAAAAAGGCTAGAAACTAAAAAACGAGAATACAAAACGGATAAAGCAGGGAGGAAAGGTCTATATATAACGATGGTGACCACCCATGGAGTCAAATCCAATAAATATAGCACAGCTGTTGTCGATCATGATCTGACTATAGATTGTTTATTTATGTAAAGAAGAATAATTAGGTATCTAAGTGATTAAAGACTCGACACTTATTTAATCTTGATTAATACTAAAAATTACTAACTACCTTTACTTTCTACAAAAAAAACAAACCAACAATGGATTTATTTACCATATCATCTATCGTAATTGTACTATCAGCCCTTTTCGGATATATCAATGTACGTTTTCTGAAGTTGCCCAATACGATCGGATTGATGTTAATAGCCATAGTATTTACACTTATATTGTTTGCATCAAGTTTAGTGGACTCAACTGTTTACGATGCAGCTGAAAAGATGGTAGCACAAATACCTTTTGACCATGTTTTGTTAGATATATTACTTGGGTTTCTACTCTTTGCTGGAGCGATGCATACTAATTTTGATCAACTACGAGTGCAGCGTTGGCCCATTTTGGTGTTTAGTACTTTGGGGGTTGTAGCTTCTACTTTTATTACAGGAGGATTTGTTTTTTATCTATTGCAATTTATGGGGATGAGTGTACCTTTTATTCATTGCTTACTCTTTGGAGCATTGATATCACCTACAGACCCAATCGCAGTCTTGGGAATTTTGAAAAAAGCTGGAGTCCCTAAAAAACTAGAAACAAAGATTGTTGGAGAATCCTTATTCAATGACGGGGTAGGGGTTGTTGTTTTTTTAACCATCTTAGGAATTGCGCAGGGTAGTGGTCATGGCAGTGAAGGAGATGCTTTTAATATTGCAAGACTGTTTGGACAAGAAGTCCTTGGGGGAATAGCAATGGGAGGAATATTAGGTTATGGTACATTTTTGTTGCTTAGGTCGATTGATGATTATGATATAGAAGTGATGATCACTTTAGCTTGTGTAATGGGAGGATATTCACTAGCTCATTATTTACATCTCTCTGCACCTTTAGCTATGGTTGTAGCAGGATTAGTTGTCGGTAACGATACCGTTAGAGGTACTTCAATGTCTGATATTACAGAACAATATGTAGACAAATTTTGGGAATTAATTGATATGCTATTGAATGCTATTCTGTTTGTATTGATTGGTTTAGAAATGTTGATCTTGACCTTCAATGGCAAATATATTATGGCAGGTTTAATATGTATTGTTCTTGTATTATTTGCACGGTATCTTTCTCTATTTATTCCTGTAAAACTATTCAGTAAGAAGCTAGAATTTATTCCTCATACAGACAAGATCATGACTTGGGGAGGTCTAAGAGGAGGTATATCTATTGCATTAGCACTTAGCCTTCCGGATGAGATGAGCCGAGACATATTTATCATAATCACCTATGTAGTCGTAGTATTCTCAATTTTAGTTCAAGGACTTACTATCGGAAAATTTGCAACCCGATTAATTGGAGAAGAACATATGACAAATGGTGCTGATGAACATGGCCATTAGAAAAGAAAAATCAAAACCTAGCTCGTAAATAAATTTCCAATATCCTTAAATGATTTAAACTCCAATGCATTTCCACTTGGATCATAGAAAAACATAGTCGCTTGTTCACCTGGTTGGCCTTCGAATCTTATATATGGCTCTATTCCAAACTTGATGTCTGTTGCCTTTAATCTATCTACTAGTAGGTGCCAATCGTCCCATTTTAGTACTATCCCGAAATGAGGAATTGGTACAGAATGACCATCCACCTCGTTGGAGGCGTCTACATTTGAAGCAGTTCTGTTTTCATCCATGTGAATTACCAACTGGTGGCCATAGAAGTCAAAGTCAACCCATTGTTTATCACTTCTTCCCTCTTTACATCCTATTATTTCTCTATAAAAAGTTCTTGTCTCATTCAAGTCTGACACAGGGATAGCAAGATGAAACGGCATTAGGTTCTGCATACTAATTCGTATGTTTGGTGTAATACAAATGTAAAACAAATATTATGAAACGCCGATGACTGAACTTTGGAGACCAGAGGAAATAATTAAGATCATTGGTTAGTTTTTTATTCCAATTCAAACCAGAATTGAAATTTGTGCCCTTAAATTTTTATTTTTTAAGATGCCGAGAAAAAGCTACAGACACCCAAGGAGATGATAGAATCGTGGCTTTAAAAACATTTTGTAGAAATGTGGAAAACACGATTAAATATAAATCGTTGATTTTTTGAGCAAATAAAATTTTAAACATATGAAAAAAATCATACTGCTTTCCACCTTATTTATCTTTTCGGTAATGTCTGCAATTGGGCAGGCCTATCCTGATAGACATAATACTTCATACACGGATGCATGGGTATCTTGTGAAGAAGCGGAATCACCAAATATAAAGCGTGATGCAGGACATTGGATCATGTATGACTTCGGAGATCAATATTCATTGCATGAATCTACTATATGGAATTTCAATGTGCCGGATACTACATCTAGGGGGATGAATGACATCATAATTGATTATTCCAATGATGGAGAGACATGGATTGAACTAGAAGAATTTACAGTAGCGGAAGCTCCTGGTTCATCAATTTACCAAGGAGAAGCAGGGCCTGATTTTGGAGGCGTCGTGGCGAAATATATCTTGATTTCGATTTTATCTACTCATGGAGACGCAACTTGTGCAGCGATGAGCGAATTTAGAGTAAATGGGACTGTGGCTACATCTACCAATATACCAAACAAAGAACTTGCTCTTGAACTCGCTGCTAATCCTAATCCCGCTACAGATTTTACTATGATCCAAGTAGGAGAAGTACTTGATAATCTTCAGTATTCATTGTTAGATATGAGTGGCAAACTATTGAGGCAAGGAAAGATTACAAATACGGATTTCCGATTAAACACGTCGGCATTAGCCAGTGGAGCATACACATTGACTGTTTACAATCAAGAAGGAAATAAATCTATCCTTATTAACGTGATAAATAATTAACCTCCGCCAAAAACTCAAAAAATAATAACTGATGAAAACACTAGTTAAAATATTTTGCATACTGCTTCCTTTTGGTCTTATGGGTCAATCGTATACAGACTATCTTGGAGCAGGACATGATGTAGGTGTTACAATAACTTCTAGTAGTAGTAATACTAAATCACCCGCTGAGAATACACTTTCAGGGAGTGGGATGGATAGTAGATACTTTGCAGCTTCAAGGTTTTTACAACATGCAACGATGGGACCATCTGAGCCGATGATAGAAGAACTCCTTGAAACAGATAATGATTTCGATTCATGGCTAGAAAATGAATTCACAAAACCAATAAGTTATCTCCAACCAGAAATGGAAGTTATATGGGATGAAATAGTTGCATATTATGTTGGTCAAGGTGCAGATCCTGATGAATTATTTGGTCCTTACAGATTACATTTCGACTATGCATATTGGGAAACCATTATGACCAATGATGATTTCTTAAGACATAAGATAGCTCATTCATTAAGTCAAATTCTTGTGGTATCCAGTAATTCTGATCTCGGCGATTGGGGGGATGCAATGACAGGGTATTATGATATATTATTAGATCATTCATTTGGTAATTATAGAGATTTACTTGAAGAGGTAACATTATCCATACAAATGGGATACTATTTGAGTCATCTAAATAATGCCAAAGAAAATCCAGAAGCAAATACTAGTCCTGATGAAAATTATGCTAGAGAGATAATGCAATTGTTTACGATTGGATTGTATGAATTGAATACAGATGGCACAAGGATATTAGACGGTAATGGAGATGCAATTCCTACCTATGACCAAAATGATATTCAAGAGTTTGCGAAAGTTTTCACTGGTCTAGGTATTGGTGAATTAATTGACCCAAATAATTGGCCATATGATCCATTTTTTGGACTGGATGCTTGGGCGGCTGTAAAAGACGCACCGATGATCATGTATGAGGATTTCCATGAGACAGTTGAGAAACAATTGTTGAATGGAGAAGTGCTTCCTGCAAACCAACTAGGAATGACTGACATTAATATGGCGATTGACAATCTATTCAATCATCCTAATGTAGGCCCTTTCCTTGGGAAATTGCTGATAAAAAGACTGGTAAAATCAAACCCATCTCCTGAATACGTAGGAAGGGTTACTGGTGCATTTAATGACAATGGCAGCGGTGTAAGAGGAGACATGAAAGCAGTGATCAAGGCGATCCTCCTGGATGAAGAGGCAAGAAGTGGTGAAGCTATGCTTGCTCAAAATGCTGGAAGAGCAAAAGAGCCGATGCTCAAAATTTCTTCCTATGCGAGAATAATGCCTTTAGAGGTACCAAACGGCAGATATTGGTCACAAGGTTATGGTTTTTATAACAATACTGGACAACACGTATTATCAGCACCTACAGTATTTAACTTTTACTTGCCAGATTTTCAACCTATTGGGGATATAGCAGCACAAGACATGACTGCCCCAGAATTCAAATTACATAATACTTCAAAAGCAATATCTTCAATTAATATGTATTGGGGTCTTGCCAACTACTGGGGATGGGACATTTTCAACAATTGGGAAGATGAAGGCTTATGGTCTAGTGTTCACTTGGATTGGGAAGACTTTCTTCCTCTTGCCGATGATCCTGAATTATTAGTCAACAAATTGGATAAGCTCTTGACTTTCGGTCAACTTTCTGACCAGACAAGAGATAACATTCTTCCTGTTCTCAATGCTACTTATTGGCCTTGGAATGACAATTGGCGTGAAGAGCGAATAAAAGCAGCCATTTATTATATTTTAGTCTCTCCAGACTTCAACGTAATGAAATAAATTTAGTAAAAACATTAAAAAATAGACAATGGGACATCACCATCATAAAATAAAGAGAAGAACGTTTTTGGGTCAAGCAAGTTGTGCTGCAGTCGGAATGACAACTTTATTCAATACAGTATTGAATTTGAAGACCATGAATGCCGCTTCTGCATTTAATCTACACAATCTACAAGGGCCATTCGATGAATATAAAGCTGTGGTTTGTCTTCTTCTTTCTGGTGGAAGTGATTCTTTTAACATGTTGGTACCTACTACAACCGCTGATTATGACGAATACGCTGAAACGAGGTCCAACCAAGCTATTCCAAAAGAAGATCTGATTCCAATAAACCCTACCAATACAAACGGGAAGGAATTTGGGCTGCACCCTAATATGACCAATATGGCCTCTATCTTTGAATCCGGCAATATGGCTTTTGTAGCGAATGTAGGTTCGCTCGTAGAACCTACTACTAAAGAAGGCGTGTATAATGGCATGGACCAACTGCCCCTTGGTTTGTTTTCTCACGCTGATCAGGCAGCACATTGGCAAACTGCCATCCCACAAGATAGAGTAGCTAATGGCTGGGCTGGAAAGATGGCAGATATGCTCAATTCTCTTCCTAATGGACCTGCAACCAACCCAAATATATCTATGAACATTTCATTATCTGGTAGTAACGTGCTGCAGACCGGAATGGAATCTGTTGAATATGCTATCGACAGAGTTTACGGAGCTGTGGGACTCCATGGTTATGGTGATGAATGGTTAGAGAGTCAGTTGAGAACAGAAGCTGTCGACAATATGATCGATGCTCAATATCAAAATATATTTAAGAAAACATATACAAAAACATTAAAGACCGCAAGAGATGGAAACGCCCAATTCATCGAAGCCCTTGACAATGCAACACCTCTCACAACTGAATTTGAAGCTTGTGTAATTGACCCTGATTACAATTGTCTCTCAACAGCTTTCGAAATGATTGCAAAGACAATAAATATCAGACAAGAATTAGGCATGAAAAGGCAGATCTTCTTTGTTGATTATGGTGGATGGGATCATCATGACGAACTTCTAAATACTCAAGCTGGGATGATCAATGAATTGGATAATGCTTTAGGTGCTTTCAATAATGCAATCACTGAGATGGGACTTCAGGACCAAGTGACTACTTTCTCTATCTCGGAATTCTCTAGAACACTTACCTCTAATGGTCAAGGAACAGACCATGCTTGGGGAGGAAACATGTTCGTAATGGGTGGAGCAGTAAGTGGTCAAAAAATCTACGGTCAATATCCTCAATTAGCGCTTGATTCTAATTTAGAAATTGGCAATGGAGTACTATTGCCTACTACTTCTGCAGATGAATATTTTGCAGAGTTGGCCATGTGGTATAATGTACCGAAAAGTGGGCTACTGGATATATTCCCCAATCTAGGAAATTTCTATTCTGTGACTTCTCCAGATAGTCCTATAGGGTTTATGAATATGTAGCCAATAAGAAAAATCTCGAATTTTAATTTTTATAGAGTAACTTTAAAACTATTCCCAATATGAGTTGCGGCTTGTGTTGGGATTTTTTCTGCTCTATATTTTTATGAAATTTTGGGTATGTAGCGTGTTTCCTAATTGTATTATAAGATAGTATATGCCTGGGGGGAGATATGAAATATCTAGAATATTTCCACTCTGAATATCCGTTGCAGTAATATCTGCTATCGTACCACCGGAAGAAACAACTTTGAGATACTCTATTTTGCTGTAATTCGTTTCTATTCTTAGCGTGTTGGAACCGGGATTAGGGAAAAGTGAAATATTACCTATCTCTTGGTTTTCTGTGTCAGTAAGAACTGAGCAAGGTAAAGAAAAATACGTATAATAGTATTCAAAATCTTCCTGGTCATAAACCCCAACATTGATGTTTACATTATATTTGCCGAAGAAATTAAAATTCTCAAAGCTATTAATGAGACCAAAAGCTAGACTTCCAATAGGTGCAGCTGGTGTAATTCCATATTTCAAATGATCACCTAGCCAACTCAATTCTACTTTATTTTCGACTACAAATTCTGTAGGATCGATTGTACAGTCATAAGTAAATATATGCCCTTTATTGTCATATCCTTCAAAGGTATCATCCATAAATAATATCTGATAGCCAAATTCTAATCTGGCCGCTGTATCTTCATCAAGGCCTATACCAACTACATACTCATTGTAGTCTTGCCTAATTCGAGCCATAAAAGTAGCCATCCTCCCTTTACGGTCTAGTTCATCAAAATGTGGATCAAGAATAATAGGCACTGCCAAAGGCATAATCAAAAAAGGTCTATTATCGATGGTTATTCGTACATCATAGGGATTAGCAAGTGCTTGTTCAGATGTAACAGTCCCATTTTCCGCAGTAAATTGGTAATGACCCAAAATAGCCATGCCAGCACTTGTCCCTCCAACAGCTATACCTTTATCCAGAAGTGCAAAGTTGATGTATTGTTGCAATGGAGTATCTCGCCAAAAACTAAGAAATTCCCATTGATCACCACCAGCAAACCAAATAGCTTCCGCTTTTAAGATTCTCTCCAATACATATGGATCAGAAGATGCATCTCGATTATGACAGACTATCGTCTCTACAGAATTAACATCTATTCCCAATTCTGAATACATGTAATCGTTGTATCCATCAGATCCTGAAGTACGCAGAACTAGTATGTCTCCACCATTGGCATCTTGTAAAAACAAACGCATAGCATAATCTACTTCCGTACCTCCACCCATTACAGTAAGAGCAAATTGCTGATTATCCACTGCTTTATCAATTTCACTTCCAGTAAAATAAGAAGTAAATGATTGAGAATGTAATAGTGGCCCACCTATGAAAATTGCAAAAAATGTAATCAGTAATCTCATATGTTTAAAATTTTATTTTTTTGTAAAAAATCAACGATCTATGTTTAATCGTGTTTTCCACATTTCTACAAAATGTTTTTAAAGCCACGATTCT
>CAJXUU010000178.1 GCA_913061325.1 uncultured Saprospirales bacterium
CTACACTATCCTCTTCGTCGGCAGCGTCAGATGTGTATAAGAGACAGGTATATGTATTGTCTTTCCTCCTACATCTTTATCAACTTATAGAATGAATGATGATTAGTTTGTTCATCACTTACTTTGATAAAATAAAGTCCAGCTGGGTTTTCTATTAAATCAATTTTTCCATTATTAATGATCGCACCGTAATCTATGACTTTCCCATTTGTATCATAAACCGTGTATTTCAGATCACTAAATAATCTATCTATTTTTATAGAAAACTCATTCGTTGTTGGATTAGGATATATCTGAACTCCAAATGGATTATTATCTTTTACTCCATCTGTCATATCATCTACTCCATCACAATCTTCATCAATTCCATTATCTGGAATTTCTACCGCATCAGGATTGATATCTGGATTTTCATCATCACAGTCTTCTACGCTAAAAAAACCATCATTGTCAATATCATTATATAAGATATTTTTAGTTGAATTCGTCATTACCCTTGGATTGTTATCGAAGACGATATGGGCAGTATTTTTAATTACAGTTCCCTCTGGAAGATCATCTTTGAGGGATACAGTATAGATTATGTGTCCTTGACTTTCTAGTGGATTGCTCAGACTATCAGGTAGATTAACATTGGTGAACTTGAATCTTAGAATATTCTCATCACTTCTACTGAATGATAAATATTCATCATGTGACCCTGAGATATATCTTACACTAGAGACATTCAGATATTCTGAAAGCGTATCGTTGATCTCGATATTGACTGCTGGAGCATTTCCTGTATTTTGGAATCTAACTTTATATGTAAGTTCTGATTCACTTATATCAGTGTACCCTTCAGGATGATATGGCTCTACTTTCTTATCATTCGGATCATAACTACAATGTACTCTTTTCAAGATAGCATTGTCTCCAAAAGCATTATTAGTACCATTTGGATTGTTAACCTCTGTATAAACCCTAAAATTAAGATAAGATCCAATCGGAAAATCTGGAGGTCCAGGAATATCAACTAACAAAGAATTCATATATCTTTCTGTAGCTAATAGGTCTTCAAAGTTCCAACCGAATCTATTTGGCAGTACAGTCGTATCAACCAAATTGACATCTAAAAAATCATCACCGATAGAATGTGGATCTACTTCTACCCATATAATTCCATTCAGCGGCACATTTCCTATGTTTTTAGTACCTATATAAATCCTTTGAGTAGAATTACACCTACTATTGAGATAAAAGTGAGTTGATGCGTCTGTAATAGACATTTCTGGACTTAATCCATAGCTTACTTTCTGACAATCATTCAGCGAATCTAGGGTGATCTGAACAGAGCTGTTAGTTGTCAAATATAAATCCGAGAAATATTCTCCATCAAATTCCAAGGAGTATTCCCCATACTCTAGATGAAGATCTGATTCTCCATTATTGGTATTGTAGATAACTGTACCTAATGGTTCAATAGTAAAACTGCCATCATAAATATATGATTCTGATGGATCATGTATGCCATTATAATTAACATCCAAGAAAAAGCTTGTTTGCACTTTTCCATTATTTTGCAATGAGCAAAGGTCTGACATTCCACCGCAATCTATCAAAATTGGTGTAATTGTTTCACAACCAAGGCTGTCCAAAACGACGAGCTCATACATTGAAGAACTCGTATCGCATATTTGATAATTAAGACCTTCGATTTGTAAAACACCATCTAAATACCAATTATATTCAGAACCAGCTACTGGATTTTCTATCAGTAAATCTGCACAGTCAGCATCGTCACATTCACATATTCCTTTCACCGAGGGCAATATAGGTGGTGGAAGTACCTTGACTGTAATCATAAGCACAGGACCAGTACAACTATAGTTTGGATCAGATACATATGCCCTATATCGAACGTACTGTATATCTGATATTATATTGATAAGTGTATCCTCTATTGTACCCATTCCAGATAAGAAAACATGGTCACTCTCACCCATGACAAAAGTGTTAGGCATAGGTTCAATAACAATCTTGCTTTCACTTCCATCTACAGTAATTACTTCGATAGCCAGCTGATCACCGCTACATATAGTAATATCGTCACCTATAACTGCTGGAGGTTGATCAACACACCTAATTTCCCATTCTGGTCCAATAAAAGGAATACCTACAAGTCCGTTTCCTCCGTTTAAATCATGCCAACACCCAGCTACATAATCATTAAACGTTTGGATAACTATCTGCAAATCAGTATTCTCTTCGCAAATTTCCAGGTTCTCATATGTTTTTGTTTTCATAGAAAAGGTCCAACTCACATCTGCGATTGTTGACCCAATCCCCCAACCTCCACCAGGTGAACCATCATTAGTGCATCCCAATATACTTCCCGCAGTAGAAACCCAAAAATATCCACTAGGTAAAGGCTGATATTCAACCATTCCAAGTTGATCACATTCATCGCAATCTTCGCACAATGAATTACACAATTTCAGATTTTCTAAAGTGTCAGTATAGGTACAAATATAATTTACATCCTTTTTGATAATAGGTGCAAGTTCACTTCCGTCCTCATGCCAAACACCAAGCTTACCATTCCCAATTGGTGCTTGATTATTAAAATCAAAAGATTCTAAATTCCAACCTTCACCAAACTTAGGAACAAATCCAATCATCCAACTATTGCCATCACTAGATCCATCATATTGAAAACTAACTTGTATTGTGACCTCCTCACCCATACAAAGTGGTGCATCTAGTGGCAGGTCAGATGTACGATCTATTATAGAGATATCAAAAGAAGGATCAACACAGTCTGGTTTAACTATTGATGTATTCCTAAATCCACTAAAAGACAAGAAAACTAAGAACAATATGGCAAAACAAAAAAGCAAATCTTTCATAATTGATTATCATATAAATTAAGCAATCATAAATATTTGCTACTAAGATAAGTCTTCTCCTTACATCTTTATCAACTTCAAGAATGAATGATCATTTGTTTGTTCATCACTTACTTTGATAAAATAAAGTCCAGCTGGATTTTCTGTTAGATCAATCTTTCCATTATTAATAATCGTACCGTAACCTTTGACTTTTCCATTTGTATCATAAATCGTGTATTTCAGGTCACTAAATGATCTATCTACTTTGATAGAAAATTCATTTGTTGTTGGATTCGGATAAATCTGAACTCCAAATGGATTATAATCTTTCACACCATCAGATATATCAGCTACCCCATCGCAATCTTCATCAATATCATTATCTGGAATCTCCATTGCATCAGGATTGATATCTGGATTATCATCATCACAGTCTTCATCTGAATTGAAGCCATCATTATCATTATCTATCACAACAGCTAATCCATCACAATCTTCATCAATATTATTATTTATTATTTCTTCTGCATCAGGATTAATGTCAGCATTTTGATCATTACAATCTTCATCTGAGTTAAACCCATCCATATCATCATCTATTATCAACGCTTCACCGTCGCAGTCCTCATCTACTGTATTATTAGGAATTTCTTCAGCGTCTGGATTTATCAATGCCTGTTCATCATCACAATCTTCGATACTATAAAAACCATCATCATCGATATCGTCATACAGTATATTACTTGTCGTATTTGTAACAATTGCTGGGTTAAAATCAAAGTAGATATGTGCCGTATTCTCAATAATTGTTCCTTCAGGAAGATCATCATTTACATGGACACTATATATCAAATGACCTTGACTTCCTAACGGATCAGAAAGACTATCTGGTAGATTGATATTCGAAAACTTGAATGTCAATATATTCTCATCACTTCTGCTAAACGATAAGAACTCATCATGAGATCCCGAAAGATATCTCACACTCGAAACATCTAAAAAATCAGATAAAGTATCTTTGATTGTAATATTCATAGCTGCGGCATTTCCTGTATTTTGAAATCTCACTTTGTATGTCAATTCTGAATCTGTAATGTTTGTATATCCTTCTGGGTGATATGGTTCTACTTGTTTGTCATTTGGATCATAACTGCAGACGACAGGAAGATGAATAAAAGTCTCATCCAATAATTCTGTAGTTCCATCACCGTTAAACACTTCAGTATAAATCTTATGATCAAGCAAACCTCCTATTGGAAAATCAGGCGGCCCAGGTATATGAACTTCAATCTGATTAACAACAGTCTCGGCAGGTGCCAAATCAGAGAAAAACCATCCCATTTTATTCGGTAATACAATAGTATCTACTGCATTTATATCAAAGAAGTCATTTTGCATAACTTGTTCATCTACCTCAACCCACTGTATTCCATTCATATCATATGTCCCAAGGTTTTTTGAATAGATGGTAAAGGTTCTATCCGAATTACAGAACTGGAAAAGGTTGAAATAAGAATTGATATGCTTGATAGGCTCTACGTAATTTATTCCATAAGACACTTTTTGACAGTTATTCAAAGAATCAAGATCTATCTCTACTATGCTGTCTGTAGTTAAATACCAATCATCAAGATATTCAGAATTAAAAACAAAAGAATATGAGCCTTCTTCTAAATAGAGATCTGTTTCTCCAGCTACTGTATTGTATATAATATCCCCACCAGAAACTTCGAAACTACCATCTGCAAAATACACTTCTAAAGAGTCTTTGACTCCGTTAAAATCCAAATCGTAATAAAAACTGTATTGAATTTTTAAACTTAATTGTTCTTCACATATTTCTGATAATCCCGAACAGTCAACAGTTAAAAACTCTGATCCAGTGCAACCTAAAGAATCTGTAACTACAAGTTCATAAATAGCAATACTACTTGGACAAACTTCTACATCTTCATTTTCTGACAATAGAACACCATCCAAATTCCATGTATAACTACTTCCTTCCATGTCCTCTACTGAAAGTAGAGTACATCCATTATTGCAAATACAGATATTTTCTAAATTTGGTAAAACCGAAGGAGGTAATACCGTCACATTTATTATGTTATTTAGCCCATTACAATAGAGTGAGTCATCTTTTGAGTAAGCAGAATACTGCTGTATTTGAGTTTTTGAAGTTAAGTTTATAAGTTGATCACTTATTACTCCCGCTCCATTTTCAAATTCAAAATCGTTTTCTCCACTTATTAGTTGATTATAAACTTTTTTCACCACAATTGTATTTGGAGCCCCATCTATTGTAGATACATTAAGCTCTAAAGTCTCGCCGCTACAAATAGTAATATCCTCCGCTACTACTTCTGATGGTAGATCAGCGCAACCTATTGACCAACTCGGTCCAAACATTGATCGATCAAGAATACATTCTCCTACAGGATCTTCCCAGCAACCAACAACTCCATCAGAAAATGATTGAAAACCAATTTTCAAATCTCCTTTTTCAAGACACTCCTCTTCCGTTTCGAAGGTTTTTGCTCTTATTTTAAATGTCCAATCGATAGTCGCCATCGTAGAACCTATACCCCAGCCTTCTCCTGGTGATCCGTCATTGTCGCAACCAGCATTCCCTCCATTAGACACCCAGAAATAACCACTAGGCAATGGATCGCCTTCTTCAACACCAGATTGAGCACATTCTCCACACGGTTCACATAATTGATTACAAATACGTAGAACTTCATTTTCATCTCTATATGTACAAAGTATTGGTACATTCTCCTGAATGATCGGAGCAAGTGGAGTCCCTTCTGCATACCATCCTCCTATTTGTCCATTCGCAACAGGGGGTTCCAATTCAAAATCAAAAGATTCTAAATCCCATCCTTCACCGAATATTGGAATAAAACCAGCCAACCAATCCGCTCCACTCTCTGATGCATCATAGTCGAAATGGATATATACAGTTACTTCTTCACCTTGGCAAAATGGGCCATCTAGTGATTCACCTTCATTTTCTCTATCTATAACTTCTATCACCAAAGACTCGTCGACACAATCTCCAATTTCCTCTCCTAAGCATATTATTGCATTTATTGTAGTAGCTACTGTTAACTCAAAAGAACCATCACTTATCCCAGTTGAAGGAACAGAAGATGGATCTGCAGTGATTGCTATCCAATATGTGTGTACATCACTAAAAACTCCAATTTGATGCAAGGATGGTGTATTGTCTCCATTACTACATGGAGGAGAACCACCAAAATTCACAACAGTCAAATCGTCACAATCATTTCCAGAATATATCGTCCATATAGGATCCCAATTCCCAAAAGACTCTACAGTTGTGAACATTTGTGCTGCTAAATCATCAGTTATTACTTGAAACCAAACTGTTGGCATAATCACAAATTCAGCGCATCCACCAAAAGATTCAACGGAAGGACAAGCGTAATCCAAACATCCTTCAATAGCTAAATAATCAACTATGAAATCTGAATTCGTAACAGGAAAAAAAATATCTACTACCTCTCCACAAGTATTAGCAGATGTTAATGGATTACCATTAGTATCAGTATCACAGGCTCCTGTGTTTATTGATAACAGAAAATCACCACAATTTTCATCAGAACTTGCTGTGCTAACCTTCACAAATAACATTTGATCAGGTCCAGGGCAATTTCCTATTTTTATTGTAGTACTTGTCGTTACACAGGAGAATGCAAGAGGTTCAATTAGATTTCCCATACAAGCATCTTCCTCACTAGCCCAGTAAACTTCTATTGTTATTGGCCCTTCAGCTTGATCTGCACCTACTACTTCTTCGATTGTGATATCATATCCATCATCAGCATCATTGGGAATAAATACATACCAGACAGCTGCTCCTTCTGTTGCTGAACTACAAGCAAAGTTAGGATGATCAGCAGGAGTCCCATCCATATTAGAATCTTGTGGTCCTCTAGCACAGCATGTACTTCCTAGATGAGTGCCACCTCCGGTAAGATCAAGTGGAGGATTAATACTAGTAAGACAAGGATCATCGTTTGACGGAGGATCCGGACAAAGCGCTTCACTTAAATCACCATGATTGGTGTTAGAGTAAGCAGTACTAACTGTAAATAACATTAAAAACAAAAAGGAAAATCGAGGCAATAAGGACTTCATAGAAAGTTAAGTTTTGATTAGATAGTAATTAGTTTATATATGAAATATGCGATATCTTATGAAAGTGCTGCACTAAGATAAAACAAAAAATAATTCTACCCTCTCATTCGATCTTTTATGTGTTATGCGTATGATTATAATAGTAAGTCAAAGTGGGTTATTCATTTAGATTTTAAGCTTTCATACCACTAAACAAGACTATTTAATACTCTCAATCACCTTATCTTTCTTTGGCTTGGCGAACAAATTGCCAATAAATCTAAATACACGATTTGACTCAAATTTACTATCCCTTAATGCCTTAATGGATAGCCAGATAGCAACAGGAAGTACTAGCATATTAGAAAACCAAGCTGCGATAATTGGATTCATAGAACCGCTTCTTACTAACTTCTCTCCCATGATGGTAGAGATAATAAACAACATATAAAACAGGATGGCGAATAATAATGGATATCCGTAACCGCCTTTTCTGATAATACTGCCAAGTGGCGCACCAATAAATAAAAATATAATACAAATCAAAGCAAAACTGTATTGTTGATTCAGTCTCAGTAAGTATTTATTACGAGTATAAGACAGGCTTTTTATATTCGTTGTAGCATTTCTAAGAAGGTCCTTTCTTCGACTACTTGATTGGACAGCTTTTACGGGCAAGTTATTTTTATCGCTGTCTGATATCGTTTCATACCAATGTGCGTAATTGGATAATGTGTCAACTTGGTTTTGAATAACTGTTTTCTTTAGTGCTTGTCTGATCGTCTTTTTAGGCATTATTGTTTGTCCTTCGATAAGTTTTTTAATCGCACCTTTTTTCTTGATATTTTGTGCAGCAACCGATTTAGCTTTTTTGTTTTTTGGTTCTGTTTTCTTTATTGTTTTGTTCTTTGTTTTGTTCTTTGGTTGTGTCTTTTTCTTTGGAATAGACTTTTTCGCCTTTTCCCTTTCTGCCCTTAATTTCTTTGCTCCTTCTTTACCTCCATATTTTGACTTCGAAGAACTATAGTCTTCAAGCATCATTTTCTTCTTTTCTGCTTGCTCATTTACCACACTAGCGACCAATTTTGCCTTCTTTTGATCTACAGAATCAATGGCGTTGAGTAATTGGAATGTATTGAGCATATCTTCTTTATTCCGATTTATACTGATCCCGTCTTCATCATCTGTGTCAAACTCGCTCATGTCGAATACCTTCTTCCATTCTTTGAAATCTGTCCGCATGAAAGGATACTTCTTTCCTTTTCCATCCTTTCTTCTTTCTCTCTTCATCTCACGGTAAGATGTTCCATTTTCTAGTTCCATGATAAAAAGATTACCATCCTCGCTATTATACATTTTCCCTTTTTCAGCTTTTGTAAGATTAACTAAGCTCTTATCATTGCTCGTATGGTCATATATGAGTACATCTTTGATTTCATCATCCTCACTTTTCTCATTAACTCTTATCGAGTATCCTCCGAAATCTCTATTGAATATCTTAGCCTCCATTGCTAAAGACGGTTTCTGAGATTTCATGATTCTCAATCGTTTTTGGAACTGAAAATTCGCTTGAGGTTTCAAGTAATTTGATGCAAATAATGATAAAATGGCTGTCAATATTGATAATGTAATCGCAGGTCTCATTACACGGATAAGTGATACACCCGCAGACTTCATACTCGATAGCTCGTATCGCTCACTCATATTACCAAAGACCATAACTGAGGACAGCAATATTGCTATGGGTAGTGCCATAGAGATCTGAGTAATACCAAAATAAGTAATCAATTCTAGTAAATCAATAATAGAAAATCCTTTACCAAGGATATCATCTATATATTTCCATAGAAACTGCATTACCAATACAAATTGGGCAATAAAAAAAGACAATAAGTAAGGACCAACGAAGCTCCTGACTACCAACCCATCTATTTTTTTAAACCTATCTAATAATGCCATTAATATGTGTGTGGATGTATTATAATATTCACTATCAAAACGACTACATCCTGCGGATCGTCTGTTATAGTAATATTAAAGAAATTGTATTTACGGCTTGGGCTATACTACATAAGTGTTCTTGCAACTTACGCATTTCCCTTTTTTGTTCTTTTCGAAGAATACATCTAATCTACCTAACATGATCCCAGCCCATCCTGCCTGGTTTATTACAACTTCTTCTCCTTTTTTATTCGTTCGGATATCTGGCTCGCTCATAAATGTATGCGTATGACCACCTAATATCATATCAATTTCTTCTGTATTCTCAGCAAGATGTATATCACTTACTTTTTCTTTATCATTTCTATATTTGTAACCTAAATGCGAGAGACAGATTACAAAATCACACTTTTCATCATATCTGAGTTGCTTGCTAATTCTATTTCCAACTTCTATAGGATCCTGGTACTGTGTTTCTTTGTATAAAGCCTTGGGTACTAAACCTGACAATTCTATTCCAAGACCAAAAACACCTATTTTGATTCCATTTTGCATGAAAATCTTATACGGTTTTGTCTTATTTCTTAGGATTGTATTTTCAAAATCGTAGTTAGCAATTAAAAACGGAAAATTAGCATTTGGCATCTGATCATGCAGTCCATCTATTCCGCCATCAAAATCATGATTTCCTATCGTACAGGCATCGTATTTGAGCTCTGACATGAGTTTCAATTCTACTTCTCCACCAAAAAAATTAAAGTAGGGAGTCCCTTGGAATATATCCCCACAGTCAAACAACAGTACATTATCTTCTGATTTCCGAATACGTTCTACTAAAGTAGCTCTTCTTGATACACCACCTTGACCAGCATTTCGACTTCCATCCATTGGAAAAGGGTCTACTCTACTGTGTACATCATTGGTATGCAAGATAGTCAACCGAGTGATATCATGATCTTCCAAAAGGAAAAACGGAACACTCCCTGATGCTAAGCCTAAACCTGACAAAGTAGTTCTAACTATAAAGTCTCTTCTTCTCATGGCTTAATATTTTAGGTTTTTAATCCGTTCAGTAGTGTCCTGAACAATTACTTTCTCATCAGATGGCTTATTCTTAAGATGATCGATTATTATGTCTCTTATTAAAAGATCTTTGTTAGTTCTCTTTCCATCGGCAAGAAAGAAACAATTGTCTCCTCCATCTGCTATATAATCGGCAATCGCAACTGTATACGTTTTATTGATATCAAAGTCTTGTCCCTTTATTTTGATATTGGTTGCCGTCTCACCATCTATTTCCATACTTAAAGTATGACTTATTGGCCACCCCCCTTTTTCGGCTATCTTATCTAGTAATTTCTTGGTAGTGATACCGTCCAACTCTAGCATCACCAATTTATTATCAAATGGCATTAGCTCGTAAATCTGCCCAACTGTTATATCACCTTTGCTCAATGCAGGAATTCTAAGTCCTCCATAGTTTTGCATAGACATATCTATATCAACCCCATAGATTTTTGATGCCTCTGCTAATAGAGCGTCTGAAAACCAATTTCCCAAAACAGAACTAGGTCTTGCTTTTGGCATTGCTTCAGGATTTATGGCGATGACTTCATTCATCTTCGCATCAAGTTGATTTTTGTACGGAGCTATTAATTTATCTAATTCTTTGTCAGATTTATTCCTTTTACTTATCCTATAATAATTAGTATCAATATCCGCGGTATAGACTTGTTTACTACAAGATGCTATTGAGATAAGAAGAATGAGTAGAAATAAGTGTTTTATTTGGGTATACATTTTAATGATTTACATTATGATATCAATCTCTTTTTTGATCGCACTTTTGGCAGTTTTTATTGGGCTTCCTCCCATAGATGTTTGGATTTCCATGCACTTATCAATCATTGCCGCTGCAGAATTTCCTATTGAAGGATCAGATGAAGCAGTTGTTACAATATTTTGCATCTGGTTTTTTGCCATTGAGATTATCTCCCAAAGTTTTTCTGAAACATACACTTGCTGGCTCATATTATGTTCATACTCTTGCTGTATCGCAATCAACATAGCATTACTCATAGATTGCGCATCCATGCTACCGGCACTTAATCTATAACTTAGATTATCAAGTGATATCCGCTCACAAAACATAGCAAGTCTCTCATATGCTTGCAATTTGATAGGTAGTGTATTCTTAGCCTGTGATTGTTTGAATCTTAGCACTTCAGTACTGTATTGCATCTGTCTCTTATACACATCTCCGAGCCCACGAGACAGGCAGAAATCTC
>CAJXUU010000179.1 GCA_913061325.1 uncultured Saprospirales bacterium
TACGAGATTTCTGCCTGTCTCGTGGGCTCGGAGATGTGTATAAGAGACAGTCTATTTATTTACCGCTTCAATCAATCCCTTTTAAAAACTCAATCGACTTTTCCGTATTAAGGTGAAAATCATTAAAGACAACAGTTTCTTCAGCATTAATAAAGATAAACCAAGGCGTACCGCCTGTTCTATAATTTACCATGGTTGAAGAAATATTTCTAGTTATTTCATCTCCTACATCATGTCCAAATGGAATTTTAAAATCGTATTCCTTCTGTATTTCTTTGACGCGTTCAAAAGTGTTTGCATGGCTACCCTCAAAAACTGTCTGGACAGCAATAAAAGCAATATTCTCATTATCTTTTAATGCTTTTGTCATCTTTTGTAGTGCAGGCAAACCTTGACTATGGCAACCTGGGCACCAAGCTTGAAAACAATACATAACTATGAATTTTCCGTCTAGGTTTTTAATTTAACAGGTTCAGAAATATTTCCTTCATCGTCAATCCAAACATCTACAACAAGCTCTGGTGCTTGCATACCTTCAATTCCATATTTATTTAACGTCTTTCCCATTTTTATCTCCTCTAGTTTTACATTTTCATTTTGTCCTATAGTTACAACCGCAATTGACATTGCAATCATCAGGATAAATACTTTTGTGAATTTCATAATTAACCAATACTGTATTTTGTGAATTGTTGCCAAGTAATCTTCAGATTATTGATTCTGATCTACATGGTCTAGTACTTGCACACTTAACTCTTTTAATCAATCTGAATACTATTTTCTTTTTTGTTTAGAGAAACTGAATTAATACAATATCGTAATCCACTCGGAGCAGGACCATCTGGGAATATATGCCCTAAGTGAGCGTCACATGCATTACACATGGCCTCTACTCTAATCATACCCAATGAACTATCCTTCTTATATTTGACAGCATTATCAGCTAACGGTTGGGTAAAACTAGGCCACCCTGTTCCTGAATCAAACTTTTCTCCTGAGTCGAATAATTGTGTTTCACAACATATACAAGAATAAAGTCCAGGTTCATAACGAGAGCAGTGCTCACCTGTAAAACTAGCTTCCGTACCTTTGCCACGAGTGATCCGATATTGTTCTGGGCTGAGTTGTGCTTTCCATTCCTCATCTAATTTTTCTACTCTTCTACCTGGAGAAGGGTTGCCATGATTAGCAAACTTGATTACATCATTCCAATTAAGCATAATATTTCCTTTTTTGTTATTGCAAATATAAGTGAGATTGGAATTGCATTAGTTAGTCATCTTTCCTTGTGATTTGTTAATTCTTCCCTTATTGCATATTATCCTTTAAATATTCTAGTAAATCAATACACTAAGCTTGATTTCATTAACTAATCATAATCGTATTTTTCATGCACATCTGAAATCAGTAAATTCATTATTAAATATGTATATACCTTACCTTCCTCTCTAAAGTATCCTCAAAAAGTGAGTTATTCAATTAATACTATACACAAGAAAAACTACTATCTCATTTAATGTTACAAAGATGAATAGGGAGTGTGGGATTGTAACCCATACCATAATTAATGTTAACTCTTTAATTAATGAAACCTACTTGACTTTGAGTAGGTTTCTTTTTGTTATGCCCATTACATGTGAATTGATTTCCAACAATTTAAGATACAGAAATAAATTTTGGTAGAGTTGATTCCACCCCCTTCGCCCCCTCCAAAGGGGGATTAAGTGAATGCCCAATAATCCCCCTTCGGAGGGGGCTAGGGGGTGGAACATTCCTAACTTCATCCCTAACACCTCTCCTAGTTGGTGGTGCCATCGCATTTTCTATTATCTAAAGTCCACTATTCAGTTTAGTTGAAACTCCCGAAAGCTTGTGTATTCTTCCCTTTCTTTCATGCTCTGCCTCTTTCCAGAAGCAGGGGTACCAATTCTGGCATTGAAGAAATGACTCCATGACTGGATATCTTTGACGCTGAGCTAATCTGGTTTAGCAATGGTCTCTGAGACTAAAATGAATTCATTAATCTTAGTCTCGAATTTCTTTTTTGACTTCACGTTATTGATACACAGAACTGAATGTCCATAACGGACTTTTCCTCATATATTTTGCAAGGCTTTCATACTCTATCTGCCAACCAATCTAACACACCACTAAAAAATTGCTCTTTCTCT
This sequence comes from uncultured Saprospirales bacterium, assembly GCA_913061325.1. Taxonomy (GTDB): domain Bacteria; phylum Bacteroidota; class Bacteroidia; order Chitinophagales; family Saprospiraceae; genus CAJXUU01. The sequence goes on from CAJXUU010000179.1 coordinate 2,172, forward strand.
GGTTCTCTCATGGTTTCGTGATACAGTCCATCAAGTATAGTCAATTTCTTATCCTTTGATATAGATCTTTCGTATAACCATTTACTTCCTTGTGGATCAGCTAATTTGTCTTCGCTACCATGTAATATTATAAATGGCAGATCGAATTCTGAAAACTTAGACTGTACATGCTTGATAGCTTTGATCATTTCATAACCAGTCTTTGCATTTGTTTTACCGTGATAAACTAAAGGGTCATTTACATATTTCGCAACTTCAGCAGGATCTCGTGAAATCAAATTAACATCAAGCGCTACAGTTGGCAATTTGGGGAATATAGCAGCTATTATTCCAGCTAACTTCTGTAATATGGGCGCAGTTCCATCATCTAGTTTTATAAAAGGACTGGATAAGACCAATCCATCAATACCAGACGGCTTATGATCCAACAAATAAGTTATACTTACTAAGCCGCCTAAACTGTGAGCCATCAAAAAGAATTTACCTTTTACTTCTACCCTTTTTCTTACCTCAATCAAGTCCGAAACATGATTATCCATAGATTGGATATGACCTTTTAAGCCATCAGTCTGCCCCTCGCCTCTTCTGTCATACGTATAAGCAGAATAGCCTGCTTCGTTTAACCTAGAAGCAGTTTCTTCATATCTACCGCTATGTTCTCCATATCCGTGAACTAATAAAACAGTAGCTTTGGGTTCAGGAATTAGCCAATTTCTAATTAAAATATTTATCCCGTTAATTTCTTCTGTTGATGTATGCATAGGGTGAAAATAGATAGAATATATGTATTACGGAAATATTAATATCTCAAACAAAAAAGCATCACTCCAAATCAAGGAATGATGCTTATATATTTTAAAATTAGAGTTCTATTACCCTCGTGCTGGAACTAAGTTAAACTCTACTCGTCTATTTAATGATCTTCCTCTTAAGCTGTTGTTATCAGAGATTGGTCTTGATTCACCATATCCAGCAAAGTTTAGTCTATTCGCACTTACACCATGAATAGTAATATATTCATAACACGCTTTAGCTCTACGTTCAGATAATTTCTGATTGCCTGTTGCTGTTCCTTTATTATCTGTATGACCACTGATCATAAGATTGTAATCAGGATATCTTTTCATAATATCAGCTATTTGCTTCAATACATAGAATGACTCAGATTTTAAAGTTGACCTTCCAGAATCAAACTGAACAGCTCGCATAGCTATTTCTAATACTTTTTGATCCGCTTGAGATATTTCTGGGCATCCATTTGTGGAAACAGGTCCCGCAGTATTTGGGCATCTATCTCTTCCATCATCAATTCCATCGCCATCTGTATCTGGGCAACCACTATATACTGCTGGTCCAAAGGTGGTAGGACATTTGTCATCTTTATCAGCTACTCCATCGCCATCTGTATCTGGGCAACCACTCGCTGTAGCACTTCCGAATAGATTTGGACAAACATCTTGATCATCAGGAACACCATCTTTATCTGTATCTATAACTACTTGAGGACAACCCCCATTAGATTCTGGACCAGATATGTCAGGACAATTATCTTTACTATTAGGTACACCATCATTATCACTATCTCCGTCTGGGCAACCATCATTATCAATTAAACCCGCTATATCAGGACATTTATCTTCAACATCTGAAACTCCGTCACCATCAGAATCTGGGCAACCCGCTAAACTCTTAAGTCCAGCATCCCCAGGACACTTATCTTGGTAGTCAGCTATACCATCTCCATCAGAATCAGGGCACCCATTTAATTCTTTCAAGCCAACAATTTGTGGACATAGATCAAGGTTATCAATAACGCCATCGTTATCAGAATCCATTCCTTCATCCTCTTTTTCTTCTTCTTTCTCTGGAGCAATCCCCTTTCCAAATAAGTAATTAAAACCCAATCCATATTGTAAGTTATTTCTACCTTCTGTAAATGAAAATCTATATTCACCTTGCATCACAATATTGGCATTTGGTGCTACTTTTACTTGCACACCGAAACCTATAGGAGCCTGCATATTAAATTCGCCTTCATTTTCTCCAACAAACCCTATTCCTGCTAATACATAAGGTACTATTTGTTTCTCTGGTGTATAAAATTGATATTGGATCTGTGCATCTAATCCATATATTGTTTTATGCAAGCTTCTGCCTTGATCAAATTTATTCAAATTGAATTTTTCAGTGTTTACAACACCAATTTTCAATGGAACAACAAGGCTTAATTTATCTTGTAGATTTCTGCTATATGCTATTTCAAATCCATGGTGATAATCTTTGAACCTTGCAAAACTACCGTCATTTTGAGATTGGTAATCCATGACAAGTGCTTTAAATGAAATTCCAGATGGGTATTGAGCATTTTGAGCAATTGATTTATTTCCTATCACTAGGAAAAAAAGACAAAAAACAATTGTGATAATTCTTTTCATAATTCTGTGTTTTCTAAATCAGTATTATTTACGTTTACAATATTCCATGTATTTCTGATAGAAGACTGTCTACATAAATACATAACACAATCTTGCACAAAAACACAGGTTGTAAATTAGGGACTGACGCATGTATACATTACTTTATCAAGTTCGATTGTATACACACTACACAAAATTAATAATCTATTTCAATAATTGACCTACAAACAGCAATATATTTAAAAAATATGTAATATCTTCTTTTACTGATTAACAGCTTCTTAATCGCTAATCGACTTATAATTGTTTAAAATATTAAATACTATTTAATTGATTCAAAATATCCAGTCTGTCTATTCTTTCTAACGTTATCATAATTAAAGCATCTACCATTCATAACTACATAAACACCATGAGGAAGTGCCTGGACAAAAGCTATTGCACTCCCAAGGTTAAAAAATCCATCTGACGAGGTACCAAAAGCGATTGGAATCATGGCTCCTGTTAATACGATTGTCTTCCCCGAAATATCAGCAGCGGCTAGGTGCTTTGCCGTGTCTACAATCCTGTCAGTACCATGAGTTATGATCACTTTGTCCAGCTTTGTAGATATGCAATTATGAGCAATGATTTCTTTGTCTGCCTCAGTCATTTCAAGGCTGTCTACCATCATGAGTGTCTTGACATCTATTGATATAGTAGATCTACCTCTTTCGAACATTTCTTGAAGATGCGTATCTTTAAAATATAGTTCTCCTGTTATATAATCATATTCTTTATCGAATGTACCACCAGTAACATAAACTTGTACTTCAGCTCTACCTCTTCCCATGTTTAATTTTTTCTCAATGAAGCTCGAAAATATGAAACTATCCGATATGTTTTATCAATTTGTTGAAATCATATTTAACATGGTAGTTCTTACCAAAACTAATATTATTCAGTAATAGAGGTGATATCCAAATCAACTGGCCTTTTTCTGGCAAACGGTAAAATAATACACACCCCTATCCAATAAAACTGAATGTAAGTCCAATAATTGCTTTCTGAAATATTTTATATTACAATATTAAGTTACATTTGATTTTTGTTTTAAAACATTATAATTTCTAATTGTAGCCTCGTCTAATTATGATTACAACACCGCAACATATGTTATCAAAAAAGGTAGCATCTATGACAGAATCAGCAACATTGCAGATGTCGAAAAAAGCAAGAGCATTAAGAGAAAAAGGACTTGATGTAATAAGTTTGAGTTTAGGAGAACCTGATTTTGATACTCCACAGCATATTAAAGATGCCGCTGTGGAAGCTTTAGCAAATGGCTATACTAAGTATACTCCTGTATCTGGATTAAAAGAATATGTTGAGGCAATCCAGGAAAAGTTTGCAAGAGATAATGATCTACATTTTGAGAAAAATCAGATAGTCGTTTCCAACGGTGCAAAACAGTCAATTGCAAATGTTTGTCTTTCTATTTTAGATCCGGGTGATGAAGTGATTGTATTTACCCCTTACTGGGTAAGTTATTTTGAAATAGTGAAATTTGCAGGAGGAACTCCTATTACACTTTCAGCACCTATCGACCATGACTTCAAAGTTAGACCCGAACAATTAGACAAAGCTATTAATCATAAAACAAAGGCTATTATTTTCTCTTCTCCATGTAATCCTACGGGATCAGTTTATACTAGAGATGAATTAGAAGGTCTAGCAGAAGTGATCTCTAGTTATGACAACCTAATTGTAATCTCTGACGAAATCTATGAGTTCATAAACTTCACAGGACAACATGCAAGTATCGGTGCTATTGAAAGTATGAAAGATCGTACTGTAACCATAAATGGGATGTCGAAAGGATTTTCAATGACAGGTTGGAGACTCGGGTATATGGGTGCTCCCGCATGGTTAGCATCTGCTTGCACAAAAGTCCAAGGACAATTCACAAGTGGTGCAGCATCATTTTCTCAGAAAGCAGGAGCAATTGCACTCACTTCAGATTTGAACCCTTCTTATGAGATGAGAGAAGCTTTCCTTAAGAGAAGAGATCTAGTCATAGAATTATTAAAAGAGATACCTGGTATAAATGTAAATCATCCTACTGGAGCATTTTATGTATTTCCAGATGTTAGTTCTTACTATGGCAAAAGCAATGGAACAGTAATAATAGACAACAGTAGTGATTTTGCAGAATTAATTCTAGAAAGTGCGCATGTAGCATTGGTTGCAGGAATTGCCTTTGGCGATGATAATTGCGTTAGAATTTCATATGCAGCTTCTGATGACACGCTTAGAGAAGCAGTAAAAAGAATAGCTAATTGCTTAAAGGAATTTAAGTAATAAATAATCGTTGACTCGAACTAGTTGGCGTACTTGTTTCAAATCCAAAAAGGTAGAAACACTAGGGTTCCAAATAAAAAAGTAATCATCGCATCTGAGATGATTACTTTTTTTATATCTACTTCTTTAGCATCAAGGTACAGATTAGCGTTTTTAAATTTTGTTTGCTTGCTAAGTAAATTCACTCCGAAAGTTGCAATTATGATCCGGTATATAGATTGGAAAATACAATATAGAAATAGACCAAATGAATATTGATTAATAGGGTTTGAAAAATCAAAATGGAGAAAAGACAAAAAGTCTCTTGTAATACCGCAGCTTTTGCATTCATAGCCAGTAATTGTACTATGTACACAATTCCACGAATTATGATCAATCAATATTACTGCAAGTATCCCCATTCCCATTATAGTAACTACAACTACCCTATTCAATAATATATATTCCCTTAGCCGCATTAGCGTTAATTTTTCATCAAGAAGATAATGAAACTATAGACACAGGTTTTAATCTTTATAAAGTTAGTCTTTGATACAGTTGAAAAAACTGACCTATCAAGCAATTTAATCATTCTACTATTCTTGAGACATTTGGCTTGTATCAGTGCTTTCTACAGAATCTATTGTAATCACCCCATTGTTTTCATAGATATCACATCCCATTTGCTCCGCTTTTTCCTGCATTTTTTCAACTTCTATTGCCAAAGATGTCAATCTCGATATATTGCCAAAAACTTTAGAACCACCATTCTCTAATTCCTCTTCTAATATTGAGATTTTATCATTTGCTTTTTCAATCTCAATTTTTAGTTCACTGCAGCTTTGTAAATCTCCAATTCTCTTTTCAAAATCTCCTAGGCCACTTGTGAAAGCAAAATACCAAATTGCAGATATAAGTATTGGTAGCAATGAAAAGACCATTGCAACTATTGACAATGTCTTTTTATCTCCATTATCCCTTGCTTTAAAATAAGCTATTAGACCCAAGATAAGACCGATAACACCAAAAGGTATACTCAAAAACCCTAAACAAGGAATTAATGACAATAAAAAACCCAATCCACCTAAAACTAATGCAATTATCGATAGCGTATTATCTTGTCTGTATTCATTCATGTTTTTTTTGATTTTTAGACGAGTAACGTCAATTAATTGAATTAAGCTGGATATAAATTGGCTTCCTTAAAGATAGTTGTAAATATTGGTTTATGATACTGACAACAATATATCTCCGATTTAAACTAATTAATAATTAAGATAGGCTAAACCTTATGACAGGAATAGCCTATTTTATATATTCTAAGATAGAAAAAAGATCTTAATTTTTGATCATTTTAATACTTTCTGTCCCCTGCTCGCTAGTCACATTTAATATATACATACCTGATTCTAAGTCTGATATATTAAAAGTAATTGAACTTTGGTTTATGTTTTTATAATTTGCAACAGATTCTCCTGTAATGCTTATGATTTGAACATTTGATATAACACTGCCTTTCTCGGAAGCAACTAGAATCTTATTAATTGCCGGATTTGGATAGACATTTATTGATTCAATTTCTGAATCACCAGTATCCTTTATTTCAAACTCAATTGAAGAACCAGGTAAAGCGTATTGCAATCCATCACCAGCTTCAAAAACAATATCAGTCATCTCTACTGTCATCTTACCATTTGAAGGATCTGAATTCCTTCCTTGTGGTTTAATTCCTTCAGCATCTTCTTCAACAATAAATGACAAAATAGCTATTAACCCCGCACCTGTTGACCCCACTCCATTTGATTTCACACCCGCTGCTTCGACTACAACATCTTCTGATATGTGCGTTAAACTTGCATAAGGAGCACCTTTTACAAAAAAATTATCTTCAACAAATTCCAATTGAATTGAAGATGCATCCGTATTAGCTTCAGGTAGATTTATGGTAAACGCAATTCCAGCCATATCAATAGCTGGATAGTTTTCCGTACCTGCATAAATTAGAATCTCTTTTACATCCCCAACTTCTGCATCGGAATCACTTATGAAGTAAAATGGAATATTCTTTACCCCAAACAAATCATTTGAAACAAGCGTATTCACATTGTTGTAATTATCCGATACTGCATCTATATCGTCAGTAGAAATAATTCCATCTCCATTCGCATCTGCGAAACCAACGCTTTTACCATTTATTTGATTATCAACCCATGCACTAACCTGAACACCATCAAAAGATTCACCGTAAGGAGAAGCATCTCTAGGCTCTCCAGTTTTCCCCATGTATCTTCCGATTGTTAAAAGGTCTCTTACATTTACATTTCCATCACCATTCGCATCACCTGGCCAAACACAATTATCAACACAAATACATACATCTTCGACATCTGTATCTTCAGTAATTAGTACTATAGTAGAGTAACTGGGCAAATTATTATCACTTGCAAAGTATCTTAATATTACATCATCAGCTCCAATAAAATTTTCGTTTGGTGTATAAACAGCAAATACTTTCTGTAATCCCTCTTCACATCCTACATCCACAGATTCGTCTAATCCGAAAACTTCTATCGTCCCATGAGATGGATAAGATTGTATTTCAAAAAACTCACTACCCAGTGGAACTTCATACTCAATAACTCTAGGTTGATTCATTGGTGTACTAAAAGTATAATCAGCACTGGCTGATGGAGTAAAATTGCCTACAACAATTTTTATTGAACCCTCTTCTGTTTCTGAGCCATTACTGGCTTCATAAACAAATTCATAAACCCCAGAAGAATTAGGTTCTGGTGTATAAGTAAAACTACCATCACCTTCAGGGAATAATCCATCAGAATAAGACGTGATTACCGTTTGTCCATTTGTATCGTTTTCTTTTACATTAAAAGAGATTGAAGTATTTTTTGCAGTAAAGAAGATATCATCTTTCACAAAACCATCATCTACATACTTTTCAATCACATTTGCACTAACTGTGTGTTCAAGTCCTTCTTCGGTTGTAAACACTAATTCATCTAATCCATCTGTGCTTTCATTAGAAACATATTTCCATATGTAGTCATTTATTTGAGTCAATTCTCCAAAACCTAGCGCACTCCCATCATGAGTATAATCAGTCCAAGGAAGAGTAATGTATTGATGTGAACCTGAAGGCATGTCAAATGCATCAGCTGTGTTTCCTATTGGTTGCTCTCCTTCAGTGGATATATAGATCGTTGCGCTAGAAGCTACCCCATACATATCTATTCCACTGTAAACGATGTAATCCAAATCACTATCTGCTGGGGTATATGTAATTGTATTATCTTCATTAACTACTGCAGAACCAAACATAACCTGTGCAATATTTAATGTTAAAAGACTAGCTGTTGATTCATCATTAGCAGTCGGATCAATTGTAACCGGTTGATCCGACGTTAATCTAATAAAGTCATCGCTGAGATCAACTATAGACTCAACGACATTTATATTAAACTGATGATTCTCCACAAACCCAGAAAAAAAATTCAGATCTTGTAAAATAAAATAATCATACCCAAGGAAACCTGGATTTGGTGTATAGGTGATCGAATAAACACTCCCATCATTCTGAATCAGAACATTGCCTGATTCAGATTGATCAATTACAATTAAATCTGACCCAATGATTGTAATTGAAATACTATAAGTCCCATCTTTTAGAACGGTGACAGGGTATTCATTATCGGCTTGGGCGTTAAAGCTCAAAAACGCTCCAAAAAAAAGTGTGTAAAGTAATTTTGTGATTCTCATTCTTTTTCTAGAAGTCGAAACTTCATATTTTGGTTACAAGACAAAGAAAAGCATAAAATTCTATGTTATCTAAATATTTAAGGTTTATTTATATTAAATTTTTCAATACATAACCCCATGAGCTTTAGACCCTAAAACACAATCATATATATAAGATTAAAACATAAACTATAAATATCTATATATCAATTAATTACAAACAAAAGTGTTTGTAATCACATTTCCTATTTTTCACATTCAAAATATCCATATTTACACCTTGATATTTATTATAAAAAAAAGCTATTTTAGACTTAAAACACATATCACATATAATAATATCATCATGTGTTACATTTTCATTTAATGTCTATTATAAATATGATAATTTACCATATATACAACCATATACGCCTTTCTGAAATAAAATTTACCAAGTATTATAGATTATCTATGATAAAACTACAGATTAAGTATCGTTCATTATCTTCGCATTTCATACAAAAGAAATCATGAAGAATACGCTCATATATCTGTCTCTTATACACATCTGACGCTGCCGACGAAGAGGATAGTGTA
>CAJXUU010000180.1 GCA_913061325.1 uncultured Saprospirales bacterium
CTCGGAGATGTGTATAAGAGACAGTAATAATACCAATGAAGAATTTTTTATCTATGATTATTATGATGGAATTCAAGCATCACAAATACAGCAAAAACCTATATTTCTTCTATTCACTGGAATCAATTGTAAAAACAATAAATACATAAATGAACTGATAAAGAATGATAATGGAATAATGAAAAAAATCACAATTGATTACGTTCCTGTAATATTAAATGTTAATGATAGAACCAAATTGACAAAACAAAAACAAATAATTAGAAATGGAAAAACTTTAGTTCTTAGAACAAAAGGAAACGAATGGGCTCAATTAGAAGTATCAAAGTTTCAAAGAAATATTCAACCATTGATTGTAATTATCGATTCAAATGAACAAGTAATAAAACAACCAATAGAAGGTGAAATTATAAGAGAAGACCTTTTGGAATATTTGTACGATTAATTTATCATTCGCCATACATAACCTTTGAAATCATAATCCCCATATCGAGAAAGCTCATTACTTTTTATTACCTTGATATTAATATCAAATTATAAAAGCAATTGCTAGAGTCATACAAAATGTGTGGAGTGTTCGCAATAGAAAGTAATAATAATCTATGTATTTATTAGGGTACGACCTCGGGAGTTCTTCGATCAAAGCTGCTTTGATTGATTCTACTACTGGAGAAACTGTACAAGTAATTCAATATCCTGAAACGGAAATGGATATCATTTCTGTTCAAAATGGCTGGGCGGAACAAGAGCCTGAGACTTGGTGGGAGAACCTATGTATAGCAACCAAAGAACTGCTTCAAAAATCTGGAGTTAATCCTCAAGAAATAAAAAGTATAGGTATTGCATATCAAATGCACGGATTGGTCTTAGTAGATAAAGATGAGAATGTGTTGAGACCTTCGATTATCTGGTGTGACAGCCGAGCTGTTGATATAGGAAATGAAGCATTTGAATCTCTTGGAAAAGAAAAATGCTTAAGCCATTTGCTTAATTCTCCTGGAAACTTTACGGCATCAAAACTCAAATGGGTAAAAGATAATGAACCTGAGATTTTTGACGAGATTGATAAAATTATGTTGCCAGGTGATTACATAGCAATGAAATTATCAGGAAAGATAAATACTACGATTTCCGGATTATCAGAAGGTATGTTTTGGGATTTTAAAAACAATAAAATTGCTGATTTTCTAATAGATCATTATGGAATTTCGAATACTTTGATTCCAAATGTAGTTGATACTTTTGAAGTGCAAGGGTATGTATCAGAACAAGCTGCTATCGAAACGGGATTATCAGATGGAACGGCTGTAGCTTATAGAGCCGGAGATCAACCCAATAATGCATTGTCTTTAGGCGTTTTTAAGCCCAATGAAGTGGCAGCCACTGGAGGTACATCGGGTGTTGTATATGGAATAGTTGACCAACTTATCTATGATAACGAATCTAGGATAAATGGATTTGCACATGTAAATCATTCAATCCAAAATCCGCGATTAGGCCTTCTCCTTTGTATTAATGGAGCGGGGATACAGCATTCTTGGTTGAAAAAACAAATGGCCAACTCCGAGACCTCATATGTTGAAATGGAAAGAATGGCCAGCAATATACCTATAGGAGCGGATGGACTAAGAATTCTACCTTTTGGCAATGGATCTGAAAGGATGTTAAAAAATAGTAACCCTGGTGCTCAAATCAATAACCTTCAATTCAATAAACATACAAGAGCCCATTTTTATCGAGCAGGCTTAGAGGGTATAGCATTTGCATTTGTGCATGGATTTCAAGTGCTCAAAGATTTAGGAATGAACCCAAAAGTTATCAAAGTCGGAAACGATAACTTGTTTCAATCCCAAGTGTTTTCTAACACTATAGCCAATTTGCTAGGTTGTAATATTGAAGTGATAAAAACAACGGGAGCGGCTGGTGCAGCAAAAGCAAGTGGAATTGGTGTAGGAATCTATAGCAGTCTAGAAGATGCCAGTAAAACTAATGAAATAGAAAAGGTATACAAACCAAGAAGCTCAAATGAATCTTACTTTATTGCATATAGAGCTTGGGAATCGGACTTGATCAAATTAGTATCCAAGTAACTCTGTTTCTCGAAATGCATTACTCGATTGAAATAAAATGAAGAATAAAATGTCAAAATCAACAAAGAAATCTAAAGATACGACCGTAACTTTAGGAGATAAAGAATATTTCAAAGGGATACCTAAAATAAAATATGAAGGGAAGAAGTCGAAAAATCCTTTTGCATTCAAATGGTACAATGAAGATCAGAAAGTTGCCGGCAAAACAATGAAGGATCACTTTAGGTTTGCTATAGCTTACTGGCATACCTTCTGTGGTAATGGAAGCGATCCATTTGGCGCACCTACTAAGCAGTTTCCTTGGTTGGTAAGTGATGATCCGATCCGAAGCGCAAAAGACAAGATGGATGCTGCATTTGAGTTTATTACTAAGATTGGAGCACCTTATTATTGTTTTCATGATATAGATATGGTAGATGAGGGAGCTACTTTGGCAGAAACAGAATCAAGATTACAAATTCTGACAGATTATGCTTTAGAGAAACAAAAAGCATCAGGCGTAAAATTACTTTGGGGTACGGCCAATCTGTTTTCTAATCCTAGATATATGAATGGGGCAGCTACAAATCCTGATTTTGACGTAGTTGCCTATGCCGGAGGGCAAGTGAAAAATGCTTTAGATGCCACGATAAAATTAGGTGGTGAAAATTATGTGTTCTGGGGTGGGAGAGAAGGATATATCTCTTTGTTAAACACCAATATGAAAAAAGAAGTAGACAATCTTGCTCAATTTTTGCACATGGCAAAAGACTATGCTCGAGGCCAAGGATTCACAGGCACATTCTTCATAGAGCCTAAGCCTTGTGAGCCATCTAAGCATCAGTACGATTATGATTCGGCGACGGTGATCGCTTTTTTGAGAGCGTATGATTTATTGAATGATTTTAAACTAAACTTAGAATTTAACCATGCAACGCTAGCGGGGCACACTATGGCACATGAGATGCAGGTAGCTGCTAATGCTGGACTTCTTGGTAGTATGGATGCTAATCGAGGGGACTACCAGAATGGCTGGGATACTGATCAGTTCCCAAATGATTTGTATGAATTGACAGAATGCATGTTGGTCTTTCTACAAGTTGGAGGACTTCAAGGAGGTGGTATTAATTTTGATGCTAAAACACGTCGTAATTCTACAGATTTAGATGATATATTTCATGCTCATATTGGGGGAATGGATGTTTTTGCCAGAGCTCTATTGATCGCCAATGATGTTCTAAAGGAATCAAATTATAAAGAATTGATGAAAGAGCGATATGCTACTTTTAACAGTGGGAAAGGAGCGAAATTTGCAAAAGGGAAATTGTCATTAGCGGATCTGTCTAAAATAGCCTCTAAAAAAGGGGAACCTAAAATGAGAAGTGGAAAGCAGGAGATGTTTGAGAATCTGATCAACCAGTATATCTAAGATCTCATCTCACATCGCCCATCCTATATTCAATAAAGTGTGGACTTGGGTTTTCTGATATTAATATTCGATTTGAATGGTTGTCGGCATATATTTCGGCTTCATATGATACAGAACCTAAAACCACAGATGAGATGTCAATGATGTTACCGGTCGGTGCAATCGTATCATTATCACATTGCCCTTGACAATAACAAACACTAATGGTGCAGATAATAAATGTGAGGAGCTTAGTTAGATTTGAAAAGGTCATTGGTCTAATATAAATTGGTATGAGTTACTTTGTGAGTCTAAGGTAAGACATAATCTAGATATATGAAAGACATTAATCTGGCAAGTCTATTTTCTTTATCGAACTGCATGGAATGTACTTCATTGATTTTAATCTTTTTGTCGATCATTCTTGGAATTACAATTAATGTAAAGTATATTTGTCATAATGTAACTAGTATTTTCCATTATGGAAAGTGTATTATCTAATTTAAATGAGATTATGACACAAGAATCACATCTAGACAGCGAAAGAAATAATGTAGATAAGTTGAAAATATTTCAACTGCCGAATAGTGCGAAGAAGATAGGGTGGGTGATAGCATGCGTAGCTTTTGTTGCGCTATTTCTTACCATTAAGGATACTTTGCCTAAGGAGATAGCTAAATATAGCTTGTTGGTTGGATTATTGATTGTTTCAATATCAAAGGAGAAAATTGAAGATGAACTGATCAAAAACTTACGATTACGTTCTTTCACCTTTGCATTCATATTTGCGGTGTTTATAGCTATTCTAAATCCATTATTTTCCTACCTAGCAAATTTTGTTTTTACTGAACAGCAGGAAATATTTAATGGTGTAGGAGATTGGATGATATTATGGCTTTTGTTAAGTATTCAAGTACTCTATTTTGAAAAGCTCAAAAGGATACATCAATAATGAAGAATAGACTTAAAGTAGAAAGGGCAATATTAGATCTAACCCAAGAAGAACTTGCAAATAAGATTGGTGTCTCAAGACAGACTATTAATTCTATCGAAAAAAACCGGTACATTCCATCTACTGTATTAGCATTAAAGCTATCCAGGTTATTTAGTAAACCTGTGAATGATTTCTTTGTATTGGAAGACCAAGACTAAAATGACTAAAATGAAATAATTTAAAACATATTTTGTCAACGTCATTTTGTCGAATTGCTAGCCTAAGAATGTGCCATTCTCTATACTAGTCGCCGTGTTTACTTCGTAAGCCACTTGGCTGATTTGTTTGAATCGCTGAATCGCTTTATGATGTTGACAAAAGGCTTTATTCTCGAACTGATTCTAGCGATTCAAGTGGTTTACGAAGTAAACGCGTAGATCATTGTAGTGAATTGAAAATTCGCGGGATGATTCAGCAAAATGTCTAAAATGCACCCAACTGAACCCCTGACATAGGACAGTCACAGCTTACTCTTATCTTTGTTTCTTAAAGAAATATATACAGCATGAAACACGAATGGAGAAAAAAGGAGAAATCAATTTATCTTCCTAAGAATAAACCAGAATTGATAGATATTCCAGCATACAAATTCATTACGATAAGAGGAGCTGGAAATCCGAATAGCGAAATTTTTGGTGATTACATAGGTGTTTTATGCAGTATGGCGTATGCAATAAAGATGAACCTTAAAAAACAAGATTCAAAACCACAAGACTATATGGATTGGACTGTTTATCCATTAGAAGGTGTATGGGATATTACAGAAAAAGCAAAACAGAACTTTGATGGCCAAATCAATAAAGACGATCTAATATTTAATCTCATGATCCGCCAACCAGATTTTATTGATGAAACCTATTTTGATGAAATGCTTGCTATTACAAAGAAAAAGAAACCGAACATTCTTCTTGATCAAGTTGAATTTGAAACTATATCAGATGGTAAATGTGTCCAAATGATGCATGTCGGCAGTTATGATAACGAGCCAGCATCTTTTCAGATCATGGAAGAATTTGCAAATAGCCAGGGATTAATTCGAAAATCAAAAGTACACCGTGAGATTTATTTGTCGGACTTCAGAAAAGTAGAAGAAGAGAAGCTGAAAACAGTGTTGAGGTTTTGGGTGTAAGGGTGATTAATATTGGAAGAAATCAAATAATCTTTTATTTATCCTCTTCCAAATTAATATTGGAATACTGTTGTAGTCGCTACAATCTTTTTTGTAGCACTCATTTGATTTATTGTAAACTAGATAATAATCCTTTTAATAAAGTGTATTTGCTCCAAGTTTATTAGATTAGTATTTTTGAATTTTAACCAAGAAAATATACCACCTCTATGGATTTGTTCAATTCAAGTACATCAATAGACCTTCTTCCGAGAGATGGAGAGGTGATCTATTATGGTCCAATTATGAATTCAAGCCAAGCAGTGATGTATTATGATCTTTTGATGGAAAAAATCCAATGGGAAAACGATCAAGCTATGATGTTCGGTAAGTTGATCATCACCAAACGAAAAGTAGCTTGGTATGGAAGCGAGCAGTTCCCATATACATATTCTAATGTGACCAAAACCGCCTTGCCATGGACAAAAGAACTACTAGAACTCAAAGCACTCGTTGAGGATAAAACGGAAGAAACATTTAATTCTTGTTTACTTAATCTGTATCATTCTGGAGAGGAGGGAATGGCATGGCACAGCGATGGAGAGAAAGATCTCAAAAAGCGTGGTGCAATTGCCTCTATGAGTTTTGGAGCGGACCGTAAATTTGCATTCAAGCATAAAGAAACAAAAGAAACTGTATCACAAGTTCTAGAAAAAGGAAGCTTATTGGTTATGAAAGGTACAACGCAAGATAACTGGCTACATAGATTGCCGCCTACTAAAAAAGTGAAGTCTCCTAGGATAAATTTGACTTTCAGGACGATCGTGAAGAATAGTTAAAATCAAGTATTTTCCCCTATTGGATAAAAATCCAAAAACTATATCTTTATATTGAGTTTCAAAGATGAATCAATTACTTATAAATAACACAAATGGAATTTAAATTGAAACTAATATTATCATTAAACTTACTCATGTTTTGTGTAGTGATCTCTTATACTCAGACGGATCAAGTAGTAATTCTAAATGATGTCATTTCTACACTGAAAGGAGAACAAGGAAATGAAGACATCAAGTCATTTTCTACATTAAAAGAAGCATGCAAGAGCAAATATATAACTTGCGATAGAAAGGGGAGGATTGAAGGACTAGATTTTCAGTTTGCAAATTTAAACGGTCATATACCAGAAAATATCAATCAATTGGTTGATTTAGAATATGCTAATCTTACTTTCAATTATTTAGATGGAACAATTCCAAATGGCTTGACTAAATTACCTGACCTTGAAGAACTATCACTTAGTGGAAATTTCTTGGAAGGTCCTTTACCAAGTGATATTAGAATGTTGAATAAGAAAGTAGATATAGATCTGTCTCAAAATACATTTAAAAAAGTAGATCCTAGATGGGCGAAGAAGTTAAATATCAAGAATCAATTTAATCTTGAAGGTTGTAGATCTCCGGATAGTATTTTTTTAGTTGTTGATATTGGAAAGGTTAAGAAGTTAGAAATACTTGATGGAGAATCAATGCCGCGATTTTCTGGATGCGAAAAGGGAGGTCTTTCTGAAGAAGAAAGACTTAGTTGTTCAAAAAATAAAATGCTACATTTTATTTTCAGAAATTTAAAATATCCAAATGAGGCAAGAGAAGAGGGCCTACAAGGAATGGCAATTATTCAGTTTGTTGTTCTTGAAAATGGAGATATTAGTGATGCAGTAATTAAGAGAGATCCAGGAGGGAGATGTGGAAATGCAGCTTTATGGGTAATAAATAGAATGAATTATATATGTAATAAATGGATACCTGGAACTCAAGGCGGAAATGATGTGAAAGTGGAATATGTGCTCCCTGTACAGTTTAGCCTGCGAAACCATTAACCAACCTAAACCATAAAAATATTATAAAATGATAGCGGCTGAAACCACTAATAAACAATACAAAGATCGAATCAAGTTGTCAATGTCATTTGACCCAGACAAAATGATAGCGGAATTTGAAGAACTCAAATTGGCTCATTTCGAATATTATGATGTTATCTCACTAAGAGGACCAGCGCATATGATTGATCCTTCTAGACCATTTCCTCCACCTGCTGATGATTATGCAGATGGATCTTGGACAGAGTGGTTAGATTCTCCTTATCTAAAAAGGTCGGAATATCTTAAAAGTATTGTTGATTATTTCAGGGAACATACCAAGGTGACACTGGTTCGATTATTAAGATTGGCACCTGGAGCGTTGGTAACAGAACATACTGATCCTACATTAGGAATGGAAGTGCATAAGTCTGTGATTAGACTTACGATTCCGATTATTAAGACTAATGAAGTTGACTTCTATCTGAATAATGAAATTGTACCCATGAAACCAGGGGAATGCTGGTATATGAGACTTACTGATCCTCATAAAATAAATAATCGTGGAGGAACAGAAAGAATAAATCTTACAATAGATATGATTCCAAATGAATGGGTAGTGAATATGATAGAAAATGAATAACTTCGACTTATTATTATCCTAATTTATTATGAATTTAGTCCCTTTCAAAGCTATATATCCGAATTTAAGTTTGGTTTCATCTCCAGAATCTTTTTTTGGATCTGTTAAGTCTCAATTTACTGAATATAGAGCAAGTGGGTTTTTTAAAACTGTCGAAGAAGATTCAATTTATATCTACCAACTAGAGACTAGGGGGAGTAAGCATCAAGGTATTATAACGTGCACGGATATCCAGGATATCAACAAGGGTAAATTATTGAAACATGAAAATACAATAGCCACTAAAGAACAAAACATGATGAACCTCACCTTGCAAAATAAAGCACTGGTGAAGCCTGTATTGTTGGCTTATGATAGCGTAAATGAGATAAATCAATTGATCAAAAAGGTAATTAAAAAAAGTGAACCTTTTTATACTGTTGAGTTTGAAAGTACGGGTGAAATACATACAGTATGGAAAGTCTCCTCTGAGAAAATGGTCAATGAATTTATTGCAACATTTAAGTCAAGAGTGCCTATCAGTTATATAGCGGATGGACATCATAGAGTGAAAACTTGCCAACTTTTAAATGCAACAAGCAAAAAAAATGAAGTGGTAGATACAAGACTCAAAAGTGTACTATCTCTTTATTTTTCATGGGATCAATTAGATATATTTGATTACAACAGGTCGGTGGATGCATTTCAAAACTTATCACCCCTAAAGTTCATGTCACAGTTATCGGAATTCTGCAAGATTAAACCGCTTAAATCTGCTAAAAAACCTCAGCAAAAACATGAAATGACAATGTTACTTTACGGAGAGTGGTATCGGTTAAGATGGCGTAAATCAATCATTAAACAACATAAGGATGAAGAAGTAATATTTGATACTCATCTACTCAATAAGCATATTATTGAAAACTTATTAGGAATCGAGAATGTAAGAGAGGATGCAAGAATGAAATATATAGATGGGGTGGTTGGTTTGGAAGGACTTACTGACCATGTAAATGAAAATGAAAATAGGGTAGGGTTTTGTATGTATCCCATAGTTGCTGAAGATGTAAAGACTATTGCTGATCATAATAAAACACTTCCTCCAAAGAGTACGTGGTTCGAA
Source organism: uncultured Saprospirales bacterium (assembly GCA_913061325.1). GTDB lineage: Bacteria > Bacteroidota > Bacteroidia > Chitinophagales > Saprospiraceae > CAJXUU01. The sequence continues at coordinate 9,183 of CAJXUU010000180.1, forward strand.
CCAAGGGTCAAGAATGGATTGTTGGTCCAAGGATTTTGATTTGTAAATTGTAAATGTAAATCTTATAGATATGCAGCAAAGAGAATTTACTTTACCGGCCAAAAGACGGGGCTATCATATCATAACAAATGAAGTGATCTCACAACTAGGAGAATTGCCAAAGATGGGCATGTTATACCTATTCATAAAACATACTTCTGCGGCCATCACGATCAATGAAGCTGCCGATCCTGATGTATTGACAGACTTTGAATCAATCTTCAATAAAATCGTACCTGAGAATATGCCATTTCTTACACATACGATTGAAGGACCTGATGATATGCCTGCACACATCAAAGCCGCTATGATTGGAAATACAGTAACGATTCCGATTACGAATAACCAGCTTAATCTCGGTACTTGGCAAGGTATATATTTGTGTGAATTTCGGAATAGTGCAAATGGGCGTAAATTGGTGGCTACAATAATTGAATGATGAAGTATATAATATGTATCCTATTGTTTATTGGATGTTCTGCAGAAAAAGTGGATAAACAAAAGACTGAAATAAATCCTCCAATAAATCAAAGCAAGGTTAGTCTAGTTGTGTTGGGCACTGCCCAAGACGGAGGTTCTCCACATATAGGATGCAAAAAAGAATGTTGTCTAGAATTGTGGAACGCACCAGATAAAACTAGAAAAGTGGTTTCTCTAGGTGTTATTGATAATCAGAATAGCAAGCGTTTTATTTTCGAAGCATCACCTGACTTTACAAGTCAGGCAGCAACATTAAATGAATATGCTGGTAAAGAATATGACTTGATGCCGGATGGTATTTTGATTACTCATGCTCATATTGGTCACTATACCGGATTGATGTTTCTTGGAAGAGAAGCAAAAGGAGCTAAAAATACTCCCGTTTTTGCAATGCCCAAGATGATAGAATTTTTATCTGCTAATGGGCCATGGGATCAGTTGGTAAAATTAGAAAATATTGAATTACATGAGCTGGGGATCAGTAAGGAAACCGTATTGACTTCCAATGTGAAGGTCATGCCGATACAAGTGCCACACAGAGACGAATATTCTGAGACTGTTGGATTCGTTATTTCTGGAAAGCAAAAATCAGCTTTATTTATTCCTGACATTGATAAGTGGGAGAAATGGGATAAAGATATCGTTTCGTGGATAGCTAAAGTAGATTATGCATTTCTTGATGCTACTTTTTTTGATGCTAACGAGATCAACAATAGAGATATTTCAGAGATTCCACATCCTTTTGTTATTGAGAGCATGGAGTTGTTTAAAGACTTGAGCAAAGAGGAAAAAGCAAAGGTTCACTTTATTCATTTTAATCATACTAATCCGTTGTGGGACAAGGAAAGTGAAGAGCACAAACAGGTTCTGGATTCAGGATTTAATGTTGCTAAATATGGTATGAAAATAAATCTTTGATAATAAAATTTAGAATGATTACCAATGAAAATTATCCACCCATACTTTTTCTGTCTCCTTTTACCTAAGCTGCAAATCACAATCTAATAATAAAGCTGAGTCATCTAATATTGCCAAAAAGATATTACATATAATGTAGACAGATTAAAATGGTATGTTCAAGATTCAGATGATGTTATTAAGTACATGGCAAATCAGGGACATAACCTCAATTTAAAGCTGAAGATATTGTAGCGGTGTATGTATCAATTTTTGAATTCACGAAGAGTTTTAATAAGGATTACAAATATACAGTGGGAGAGAGCCTGAAAAAGGAAACGATAGAACTTCTGACTTTGATCTATGGTGCCAATAGCAGGAAAGATAAGCATAAAGTGTTACAGGAATGGAGAAGACGCATTGCTCACTTGTCTGTAGATGTCCCATATCACATGCCGTTTATATCAAATGCCAGATAATAAGTTAGCTTTACAGTATTATATCTTCTGTACCCCAGTAAGAACTTAATAAGACACAGTAGCAATCAATGCAAGAAAGGCAAAGCTGAAGGCAATGCGGCGTCTAACTTAAATTCATTTCTTTTTCTCATTTACTTCCTAAACGCTGCGG
>CAJXUU010000181.1 GCA_913061325.1 uncultured Saprospirales bacterium
GTTTTATAGATGGTTTTGCAATTAAGTCAGCTGAAATAACTAATGAATGGTTTTTTGATATTGTTGTTACCGCTGTTTTTGATTTTAAACCAATAAATCTCGAAAATACTTTTGTAACTTTTCCAAAAACAGAAGAAGAAAAGCAGGAAGCATTATCTCGTTATGTAGATCAAATAGTGGCAAATAGTAGAAGAGGTTGGGATATTGTCAAAATCGGGAACAGTAGAAAATATAAAACAAAAGACGGAAAAGAGCTAACCTCATTAGTAGTAAATAATTCTGGACAAGTTTCAATAAATTTCCATGAGGTTTTTGGAAAAAATGACTCTGAAGCGGCTAATAAGAGAATAATGGAGATTTTGATGGAAACAAATAATATATCAAATCAACCAAATGAAGTAAAGCCAAAACATGAATCGTCTGCAATAGAATCAAAAAAGAAAGTATCTAAGAAGTGGTGGGAATTTTGGAAATGAAATGAAAACAGCATAGAACATTGAGTAACATATCAGCCTTCCTTCGGGCGGCCGCTAGTTACTCTTGGACGTTGGCAACATTCCCCAGATTCGACGGACCAAAATTGAACTAAAAAGTTATCAGTTTTTCCTCGGCAAATTAATTTCCCTTACTAACGTTCGCTTTGGGGATTTGAAAAGCTGTTATAGATAAAGTACATTTGAATAAGAATGATGACTATTGATAATAATAGACTTAGCGAACGTTAGCCAGAAGCGGAAAACAGCAATTGAACAAAAATAATATGAAAAAGGCGTTCTACACATTCCCATCATTAATGCTTTTCATTTCTATGTTGTTTTGTGCCAGCAGTTGCAATAATGGTAAATTCCAGGAGTCAATCATTGACAATGGGAAAAAAGAAACCATAAAAGAAACCATAAAACCCATACCTACCCAAGAAAAGAAAGTTCCCATAATCGATACGATCGACTACAACAAAAGAATGTTGGCTTTATCCAATAACGACACCACTGGAAAATGGCCCGTAAAAACCCCCTATCCATTGCCTGGGGCGATATTGCCGTATAACAGAATCGTTGCTTATTACGGAAATCTGTATTCCAAAAGAATGGGGATTCTGGGCGAATTGCCAAAAGATGAAATGCTTAAAAAACTACACTACGAAGTTGCTAAATGGCAAGCTGCCGACACCACCATAAAAGTAATTCCAGCCTTGCACTACATCGCCGTCACGGCTCAGATTTTACCTGGAAAAGCAAAATTGCATCGAATGCGAATGCCTTTTAAACAAATTGATATAATTATAAAGTGGGCAAAATCAATTAATGCTTTGGTGTTTTTAGATGTTCAGGTTGGACATAGCAATATTCATGATGAAGTTGCCAAGCTGGAACCATATCTTAAACTACCCAACGTTCATTTAGGAATTGATCCTGAATATTCCTTGAAAAATGGTGAAATTCCTGGCACCAAAATAGGGACTTTCAATTCCGATGATATCAATGATGCTATCGAAATTTTGGCAAACTTGGTACAAAAAAATAATCTACCACCTAAAGTGTTGGTAGTACACCGATTTACTCAAGGAATGGTGACAAACTATAAAAATATAAAAATAGTTCCTGAAGTTCAGGTAGTAATGGATATGGATGGATTTGGCGATAAGGTCTTTAAAAAATCTTCGTATCTGAGCTATATTTATAGAGAACCTGTGCAATTTACAGGCTATAAATTATTTTATAAAAACGATAATAGAAATAATTTGATAATGTCCACGCCTGAAGAGATATTGAAACTTACGCCCAAACCCATCTATATTCAATATCAGTAATTTAGTCAATACCAAACGACAAGAGCTAAACTTCTTGGATTGGGCGCTTCAATAGGTATATCACTTCTAGTAACAACCTTAATGTCTCTTTATTGCACTACTGCTGATTTTAAATCTGATTGCTTAAACATTTTGAAAGAAATGAACTACTCAAACTATTTAAAAATTCTAGAAAACAAGAAAGAAGAGACTAAATTGTATGATTAGTTATTAAATTGTTGCGATTCAAATTGAGAGCTATCCTAAAAACTGCAAGTAGATGACCCGAGAGAAAATTTTGGAGGATATAATTGTTGGATATCGAAATACTATTTATCATAGATATCAATATCAAAATATCAAAGATAAATATGAGATTCCCGAATCAATAAATGAGGAGACAGTAAATCTACTTAGGAATTACTTCCTAAATTACATTTATCCAGAATTTACCAAACGAGCAGAATTAAACGAAGCATTCCAAAGTCTAGATAATTACATAAAGCATCCCCAAAAATTATTAAGAATTTTATTAGTTGCTTCTAAGCTAATATTTACTTACGGAAGACATCTACCTAAAATACTAAATGCAGGGCTTAAAGCGATGAAATCATTCAGAGCGGCATCAGGTTTTGAAAACAAGTTTGTCGAAGAAGCGATTAAAAATAAAATAGAAGCACCTTATGATCAATCCAAAATAAATACGCTTATAAATTTATTGCCTCGTAAAGGAATCGAAAAGTTTATTGAAATTTCCCAATCTTTATTTCAAACCTTACATGATAGAATTCTAATTGGGAAAATCAAAGAGGTTATTCAATATTTAATCGTTGCAATGAAAAAAAATGAAGGATCTTACTCATTAGCCCAAATTAGAGGGCTTGAAATAGGTCTTGAAATGTTAAGTGAAGGGGATAAGCTTTTCAATCAAATAGCAAAAAAAGATCAACAAAATTTAGTTTACTTGATCACAGAAATAGAAAGAGATATGCTAGATAGTAATTATAAAAACAAAAAATCTGATGCACAATAGCTATGCCATCCATGCTCCTAAAGTCGCACGGCGCATAGCCAAATCCGTTCTGTTGTGTGCAATTCTCCTTATCCAATAACATTATGAAAATGAATAAACTTATTTCTATCTTTTCTGGATTCATCTTATTGTTAACTTTCCAAGTTAATGCTCAGCATTTTTTAAGCACAAATGGTAAAGCGATTGTCAATGAAAACCAAGACACCATCTTGTTAAGAGGAATCGGGTTGGGTGGTTGGATGGTACAAGAAGGGTATATGTTGCAAACTGCGGGGTTCGCAAATCCACAACATGAAATCAGAGCAAAAATTCAAGAACTTATTGGTGTTGTAGATACCGATTTATTTTATGAAGGTTGGTTGGCCAATCATACTAGAAAGGCAGATATTGATTCTATGAAATCATGGGGCTTTAACTCAGTTCGTTTACCGATGCACTATAACTTGTTCACTTTACCTATCGAAGAAGAACCTGTGGCTGGACAGCAAACTTGGTTGACCAAAGGATTTGAATTAACAGACAGTTTGATTTCTTGGTGTGCTCAAAACGAAATGTATGTCATCTTAGATTTACATGCAGCTCCAGGGGGGCAAGGGTATGATGCAGCAATTTCAGATTACGACGCAACCAAACCTTCTCTTTGGGAAAGTAAAGAGAATCGAGACAAAATGGTGGCACTTTGGAAAAGAATAGCTAAAAGATATGCCGATGAACAGTGGGTAGCAGGTTATGATTTACTCAATGAGGTGAATTGGGATTTGCCAGGTGGAGTAGCATTAAGAAATTTATATGAAGAGGCAACCGATAGTATTCGAACTGTTGATACTGAGCATATTATTTTTATTGAGGGTAACTGGTTTGCAAACGACTTTACAGGATTAACACCACCTTGGGATGATAATTTGGTATATTCTCCTCATAAGTATTGGTCAGTAAACGATCAAGCATCAATACAATGGGTTTTGGATTTAAGAAATACTTACGATGTACCATTGTATTTAGGAGAAACTGGAGAAAACTCTAATGTTTGGTTTAGAGATGCGGTTCGATTATACGAAGATAATGATATGGGTTGGGCTTGGTGGCCTTTGAAAAAGGTGGAAGCTGTAGCTGGTCCTTTATCTATTAAAAAAAATGCTGGTTATCAAACCTTACTTGATTATTGGAGTAATGGTGGAACTACTCCAGATTCTAGTTTTGCAAAAACTGCCTTAATGCAACTAGCAGAGGATTTAAAGATTGAAAATTGCCGCTATCAAAAAGATGTAACTGATGCCTTGTTCAGACAAGTGTATTCTAACGAAACTATCCCCTATGCTACGAATAATATCCCAGGCCTAATTTATGCTCCTGATTATGATTTGGGTGTAGTTGGTGAAGCTTATGACGATAATGATCTAGCTAATTATTCCGTAACAACGGGAAATTATTCTGCTTGGAATAATGGATGGGCGTATCGTAATGATGGCGTTGATATTGAACCATGCACAGATAATGTCAATACGAATGGTTTCAATGTTGGATTTTTAGAGGCTGATGAATGGATGCAATATGAGGTTAATGTTGCAGCAAGTGGCGTTTATGAAGTTCATGTAAGAGCATCTTCAGGAGGTTCTGGTGGACGTATGCATTTCGCTGCTGGAAATGCGGATATCACACCATCTATTTTTACTCCTCCAACAGGTGGCTGGCAAAATTGGGCAACCACAATTATTCCAAATGTTATAATAGATGAAAACGATACAAAATTGAAATTCTATGTTGACCAAGCAGGATTTAATATAAGCAGTTTTGAGTTTATTGAAACAGGTACTGATATCACCTCACTGTCTACAGAATTTGTGGCTGCGATCACGGTTGATGAATATAATATTCAAATGAATGCGAATAAATTCATGGATTCTCCATTACCTGCGGCACCTGGTGGATTTGAGATTTTTGTTGATGGAAATAGTATTCCGATCACAGTAGTTGGCATAGATGCGAACAATCCTAGAATCATCAATTTTGCAGTTGATTATATTTTAAAATCTACAGAAGAGATTAATATATCTTACTCAGGAAATCAAGTGAATGCAACCGATGGAACTGTCTTAAGTAGTTTCGTTCTTGAAGATGTTAGAAATACTTTGGAATTTGTACATCAAGTTCCTACTAGAATAGAAGCGGAGTTATACAATTTTCAGTCTGGTGTTTCACTAGAAACAACTACTGATATTGGCGGTGGACAAAATATTGCGTTTTTAGATCCAGGCGATTATTTGGATTATGAAGTGAACGTAACCAACGCAGGAACTTATAATGTTGATTATAGAACTGCTGCACAATTTGGTACAGGAGGATTAGAATTTCAATTAATAGATGGTATCGGAAATGTGACGGTAATATCCAATCCAAGTTTTTCTTCAACAGGCGATTGGCAAAATTGGGTAACTACAAGCGAAAGTGTCCAATTACCCTTAGGCAGATACACTATGCGTATTTTGATAACTCAATCTCCTTTTAACGTGAATTGGATTGAATTTTTATTTTCTAGTTCAAGCGTAGATTTTAATAACAGTACATTTACGGATGTAAAAGTATTTCCAAATCCTAGTGAAGACCTCTTTAATATTCATGCAAGAATAAACAAAGTAGAGCGGGATGTTTTACTGGAAATTTATAACTTCGGTGGTGGATTGGTTAAAAGAAAGAGAATAGAAAATATTTCCAATATTCAAGAGCAACTATCCTTAGGAAGTTTTCCAAATGGAGTCTATTATTTATTGCTTCGAATGGAAAATGAAACTTCTTTTTCTACAAAGTTGATCAAGACTAAAAACTAGCACTTACTTAAAGTGTCGGATCAGAATTTTTTGCAATGCAATTAAAACTACATTATGAATAACAAGACGTACACTATTTTTATCAGTTTTATCGTAGCATTAGGAGGTTTCCTTTTTGGTTTTGACGCAGGAATTATTTCAGGCGTAATGTCATTTGCTGGTCCTGAATTTGATTTAAATGATATTCAATCTGGTTGGGTTGTCAGTTCACCTTCATTCGCAGCTATGTTTGCCATGCTATTTTCAGGGAGGTTAAGTGATGTCTTTGGAAGAAAAAAAATACTCGTTTTTGTCGCCATTCTATATGCGATTTCTACTGTATTATCCGCTTTAGCGGGTTCTTATGAAATGCTTTATATAGCAAGAATGATTGGTGGTTTGGCTTTTGGTGCTGCCTTAGTAATAGCACCTATGTATATTGCTGAAATCTCATCCGCAGAAAACAGAGGAAAATTAGTAGCAATACAGCAACTAAATATAGTTCTTGGTTTTTTTGTCGCATTCATCAGTAATTATTTGTTTAACAAATATAACACGCCAGAAAGTACATTTCTTACGGATGAGAATGTTTGGCGATGGATGTTAGGAGTAGAAATTATACCTGCTTTATTTTACTTTATTTTCTTGTTTTTTGTTCCAAAAAGCCCTCGTTGGTTGTATTTAAAGGAAAATATTGAGGATGCTAAAAATGTTTTATACAGGATTCATGGAAAAGTAAAAGGGCAATTAGAAATTGCTTCTATAGAAAAAAACATCAATGCTGATAAAAACAAATCGGCTTTAAAAATAATAGATTTATTAAAACCATCTCTACGTTTTATTTTAGTCGTAGGCTTAATTGTAGGTGTTCTTCAGCAAATTACAGGAATAAATGCTGTTTATTTCTACGCAACATCAATATTTAAACAAACAGGGATTGGTACAGATGCTGCTTTTTCATCTGGAATTTTATTAAGTACAATTACATTGATTTTTACTTTTGTTGCTATGTACTTAATTGATAGAACAGGCAGAAGGCCTCTATTATTAGTTGGCACAGCAGGGATTGCTTTAAGTTTATTGATATGTGCTTATGGCTTTAATCAAGCAACATATCAATTATCTCAAGAAAAAATAAATCAATTTGGATTCGCTCAATCAGAAAATTTATTGCCTTTTGCAGATAAAGTATATGAAAATGATGTTGACTTTAAAAATGATATAAAAAACGCATTAGGAAATCAAATATACGGTAAAAATGATGGTGAAATATTAGAGGCAGCAATATCGATTAATGCCAAATTAATATTAATTGGAATATTAGGTTTTATAGCTTGTTTTGCATTTTCATTAGGCCCAGTAATGTGGGTATTATTATCAGAATTATATCCAATAAAATATAGAGGTTTGGCAATAGGCTTAATCGCATTTGTCAACTCATTAATCAGCTCTTTAGTGCAATTAATATTCCCTTGGGAATTATCCAATTTAGGAAATGCATTAACCTTTTTCTTATTCGGAGCGGTAGCATTAATAGGCTTTTTTATTCTTTTAAGAATATTACCAGAAACCAAAGGGAAATCTTTAGAAGAATTAGAAATGGAGTTTGTGATAGAGTCTTAGGGATAGTTTGGTAGAAGGCTAAGACGGGTTATGTGCTCAAAAAGAATTTTTTTGGATTGTTTAATATATAAAAGAACTTTAATTATTAAGATAATAAGATATGAAACACATTATAACAAAATGACGCATATGATTTGGGGAAATTACAAAGATCTACAAAGGATCTTTGATACAGCGTATCTGAAAATCACATAGTATTTTTATTGTTCAAACATAAGAAGTGAGGCTCAAGAAGGATGTGAATTTACAAAGTAGATATTTGGCAGGCAATAAGTCTTGTTGCCAATCAAATATCTACTAAATCAATATTAATTACACCCAGCTTACGCTTCGTGGTCTGCCATGTGATTTTTGATGAAAGCAAGAATTTTAGGTAATTCTGCTATTGCTAAATTTTTCAATGGTTTGAAAGGAGTTCCATCAAAATACCTAGCTTTCGTACCTTGACCGTCAGGAGAACCATGGTCTGCTTGTATAGAATCTCTCCAGAACTCTGCATGGTCTTGCCATTCTGTTTGATCCACCGTTTCAGGAGCGGTAAACCAAACATTCCAATATAATATGTTGCCTTCTTTTAGCATATTCCCTCCTGCAGTATTAAATATATCTAAAAATAATTGGTTAAACTTATCTACTTTTTCAACACCAGTCGGCTTAATCGCTCCGATTTGTACACCTAAACTTCCCATTGACCATGATATTTCTTCATGTTTGGCAAATTCAGGAATGTCAAAGTTAGGGCTTGGGCCAGAAACGAGTGGGAATTCTTCTATATCAGGGAAACCTGGCTTAAAGGTTTGCACTTCGATCGCATGGGCTTTGTCTCCTGGAAAAGGCAGACCACGTAATGTGAAATAAGCTTTAATCAATTTTACAAACTTACGGTCGTACGAACTAGGAGCAAACCAAATTTTACCAGTGACTTTCATCTCCGCGCCAACTGTTTTATTTGATTCATCCGCCCAACCTCGATTACCAGTTACAGTAACTTCTACATTTATGCTTCCAAAATGTTCAGTTGCAAATCCTTGTTGTGGACAAATGATAGAATAGACTTCCCCTTCATTGGTATATCCAAGTCTAGAGATATCAGGGGCAAACATTTGAAAACACTTCTTTGGTTCTGCCGTTCCGGGTTCAGAGTCCCAGCTAAACTCAGGCCAAACTACTTGCTGTTGGCGTTGCAGTAGTTTAATATTGGCCATGTTTTCCCCCATTGTTAAATCAGAAGGATCTGGAGTACCGAATCCACCAACCCATCCATCAGCGGGAGTATCATTGATCAACTGTCGAGTTTTTTCATTTAACTTATCCACTACGAGATTGATTGGTGGAGTGGCTTCCGTTGCATCAATAATTGTTTGCTCTTCGGTGTTTAGTAGTTCCATGCCATAGTCAAGGACAACAAAGTACAAGTCTGGTCTACTGTCAAATATGTTTTCGAATTTGGAAGCATCAAAACTAACACTAAATTCTCCAGAGGAATTGGTGACTCCAATACCTAGAAAATCATCTTTTATTCTGTCATTATCATACACTTCTACATGTAGGTCTAATACTCCTTTGTTGTCTTTTTTAACAGTTCCTGATACGGTGTAAGTGGTACCTGAAATAGAAACGGCATTACTCATGTCTTTTGGTTTTTTAAGGTTGAAAATTGTGCCCTTTTCTTTTTACTTCTACTGTCAGCACTCGAGGTGAGTAATCGACAGATAATAAAAAAAGGATTTTGGGCTTGCTCCGAAAGGTACAATAATAATAATGTTCTATCATTATTTACTAATGAATCATACAGTAATATGAAATTAATATCTGATTTTCAGAAGTGCACTTTCAAAATGAGAATATGCATTTAGACACTTAACTTTTAAATCATCCTTTTAACTAATCAAAACATTCACTGCATAACGCTGTGGTGTTAAATTGTTTTTCCCAACAAAAGCAATTTCCTCCTATTTGTTCTTGCCAGCCTACAAATTCAGCTGTGATCGTGAGACGTAGTAAATGAGAAAACTCGTTTCCGATCTTGTGTTCCAAGTTAAATTCACTTATAGCTATTGTAGCATTCCCCATTCCTAATTTTTGATAAATTAAAGGATTGCCCATAGCATTGATTTCAGCTAAGTCAATGGTTATAAAATCAATTACTGTTCCTCGGGCTACTGTTTGCATAATAGTAACAGCAGAGGTTCCCAATTCGGTTACTACTTCTAAATCACCAAAATCTATCCCTTGAGGTTGAGACATTTTTTGAGACGCTTGATAAACTGGAAAAGCACCGGTCAGACCTAAAGTATCTAATGGTCCGGAAATTCCATTTATTCTCAGGAGTCCTACTAATTTGGTAGTAGAAGCGGCAACTTCATTACCTGATTGAGCGGCAGTCGTCTGCAAGGTTCCATCAGGAAATCTAACCCCTCCATCATTTGTGTACATGATTCCTGACACTTCCAATTTTTCAGTTGGAGACGCTGTCCCAATACCAATGTTTTGACTATAAACGGAAATGCATAATGTAATTAGTAAAGTGAGTACCAAAGAAAAGATTTGAAAATTTCATAACTGAATTGTTTAGTGTCTTTGGGATAAACAATTGGCTACCTTCCGTAAGATAAGGATAAAGCAGGTTAAAATCAATAATTTGCTATTGAGATGATTAAAAAAATAATAACCTACACATACAGCACATTGCTATTCTTGTTCTTTCGTGTGGTAAAAGCTGCAGACCATACGCCTAGCGCAAGTCATCAACAAAATAATTTTGACTTTGAATCAAGATGTTTTTGGCCTTGGAGTGGAACCAATGAAGACCCAGTCACAGGTGGAACGCATACATTCCTTGCCAAATATTGGAGTACGAGACTGAATAAACAAAAAATGAGATCTTTTCAATGCTCAGAAAGAAGCGGATTCATGGAAGTTGAAATTCTTGATAAGAAAACCATGAGCATTAAGAGTGAAGCACAAATAATTTTGAAGGGAGAGTTACGAATATATGTTGTTGGTAATAAGCGATGATTATGTCAGATTGGCTATTACCAATTCAGTTACAGATCACCGATTCCTCAGCTTATGCATTGAACACTGCATAATCGATAAATTGGGAAAGAGCACTTTCAATGATGCCGGATAATGATGATGAATTAGAGGATAGTGGAATAGTCCAGTTGATAAATATGATGCGGGAACATTTTGACTATTGAAAGATAACACCATCGCGAGCATTAACTTAAGGTGAAGTGGGGGGGTATTTAACTATTTTGACCAATGATATAAAAAGTGATTTCACTTTATAATTCAATCTTGAGTAGAATTGTTGCCTATTGGGACGTAATGTCGCATCTTACGATCCGTTAACTTCAAGTAGGAAACCAAAGAAAAAATGAGATTTAAACCTTTTCCTGTAATAGAATCAAAAAGACTTTTTCTAAGAAATATTGAAGAATCAGACTGTGAAGAAGTCTTATTCTTGCGATCTGATAAAACAATCAATAAATTCATAGAAAGACCTGAAAATAGAAAGACTAAGAATATATCTGATGCCTTAAAGTTTATCAAAGAACTAAAGGAATACATTGAAAACAATACATCAATTGCTTGGGGAATAACATTAAAAAATGATTCCAAAATTATTGGAACCATCTGTTTGTGGAATTTTTCTCAAGACAATAAAATTGCAGAAGTTGGATACGACTTAAACCCTCAATTTCAAGGAAAAGGTATCATGAACGAGGCTTTACAAAGTATCCTTGAATTTGGATTTATCAATTTAAACCTTGCCAGTATAGAGGCGTATACTCACCAAGCAAATGAAAGTTCGAAAAAGTTGCTTGAAAGAAATAAATTTGAGCTCATTGAAGGCAAACAAGACAAACAAAATCTGAACAATATTATTTATGAAATTGAAAAGCCAGTAGTTAACAATGAGTCCACTCCGAAAACTCCTCAACACTAAAAATGTTTCTTTTGGCGATATTT
>CAJXUU010000182.1 GCA_913061325.1 uncultured Saprospirales bacterium
ATCTACACTATCCTCTTCGTCGGCAGCGTCAGATGTGTATAAGAGACAGTTCTTAGCCTGTGATTGTTTGAATCTTAGCACTTCAGTACTGTATTGCATATCTAAATATCGTTTCATCAGGTAGTAAACCGTTGCAAAAACGATCAATGCTGGCAGTATATATTTTAATATTTCTAAAGCTGTTTCCATTGTTTGATTGGTAATTTTTTTCTGTAAATCTCTTGGCAGTTTATATTTTATGCACAACATTCATGAATTAAAATAGACTTTCATAGTTGTTGGTGTGGTCTGCCTCAAGAATGTTTTAATTCGAATGCTAAGGTATGAATTTTGTTTATTGTATGTAGTTGTTGAATGGAGATAGTTGATTTTAGTTAGAATGAACTGTCCACCTTGAGTGATCAACTTTTTGATTCTAATTTCTACTTCAATTTATATCTAAACTAAGCTGTTTATGAGGACTACTTATTTTCCCATCTCAAATTCAATTATAGCATTTTGACTTTCAATTTGTTGAATATAGTCCTCCAATTTAAATTCTGAGACATCAAAGTTTTCTTTTCTTTGCTTGGCTTGTTTTTGCCTAGTGATACTTCTAGTAAAGCGTCTTATACTTTCCTTAGTGTTTAAAATCAATCCAGGTACAGGTACACTTTTGCCATCATCATCTTTGGCTACCATTGTGAAATATGAAGAATTACAATGCTTCATAACTCCAGATTTTATATTCTCTGACTCTACTCTGAGTCCCACGACCATGGATGTTCGCCCAGTATAATTGATGGATGCTTTTAATGTCAATAAATTTCCCACCTCGATAGGATTCAAAAAGTCCACTTTATTTACAGAGGCAGTAACGCAATAATAACCAGAATGCTTAGATGCACAGGCAAATGCCACTTGATCCATAAGACTAAGTATAAAGCCTCCATGAATAAACCCTCTAAAATTAGAATGAGAAGGCAGCATAAGTTGGGTCATGGTTAGTTGAGAAGATTCGATGTTTTTATGTTGCATAAGGATTTAATTGTTGTATGTTTCATTGAGATTTTTAGCGTAGTGAATCTTGTGTTTTAATTGGGAGTCCCAGCCTCTTGTTTTCTTCGCCAGCTACTTTAGCTGTGTTGCAAAGTTAATTATAATTGTTTTTCTAATGCTTGATCGTTTACGAAAACTCTTTTAGTTTTAGTTGTTTTCCTTACTGCACAATGTAGTGCCTCTACAATAATAGTTGTGTATATCACTCTTCCTAATTCAGTTGGGTAGAACAATATATCGGGGCCCATTCATATCTACTCCAAAGACAGTATATACGACCTTGCTTACTACTTTACGATTCTCACGAACTTTGAAGATTATCGCGTCCAAGTAAATTATTGCATACAAATCTTCCAATGGTCTACTTCTCCAAGATTCGACTTCATCGCACCTTAGTTTTCAAATCACTTCAATGTGAAAAAGTAGTATGAAAATATCAAATCCAAATATATTCACAATAACATTTGATATGATCCCGTTCGCAAATAAAGGATTAATATATACAATCCCTTGCACTGTTTCCCTAGGCTTACGCAAGTAGGTATTAATATCATATAAAACCACATTACATGAAATACTCAGGTTACAACTTCTTTTTTTGGGGATTATTTATGATGGTTTTATGTAGCTGTCAGGATAAAGTAATTGTCTCTTATTATGAAACAGGTGAAAAACAAGAAGAATACCAATATTCTTCAGATTCAGTAAAACATGGTTTGTATAAAAGGTATTCTCCTGAAGGAACATTAATAGAAACAGCTAACTATGTTCATAATAAATTAGAAGGAGAGCGAATTATTTACAATTTCAAGAGTGGTGTAAAAGAAATTAGTGAATATTATAATGATGACTTGCTTGATGGAAATTACATTGAGTTTCATCCAAATGGTGAAATAAAATCATTAGGTGTTTATACAGATAATCTACTCTCTGGAACGGTCAGATTGTTCAAAACCTCTGGTGTGTTAATACAAGAATTACAATATTTAAATAATTATGAAGTAATCCCATTTAAGGAGTATCATGAAAATGGGAAGATCAAATGGGAGGGAACTAAGAGGTACGACCACTATTTCAAGACAAAGAAAGATTATCGATTATTATTAGAATATAATGAACAAGGAGAATTGATACGTAAGATTTCATGTGACGAAAAAGAAATTTGTACTACGATATGGTCTATTGATCAACCACATCTGAAATAACAAACAAAAAAAGAACCAATCAATTAACACTTTTGTAATCTGAAGAAATTAATCTTATTTCTGTAGGTGTGAAAGAGTTATTCATAATGTAGTCAATTAACCTTTATTAGATTTAATCAGAATCTCGACCAGTTTCATTCTAAAAAGAGTCATAATATGGTTGGGCTTAGGGGATGTTCAACAGATCTTCTGAGCAATGATTAAAGTCTTCTTCCTGAAGTGAAGCATGAATGTATTCAGATAAATTGGATTGTTCATTCCAAGATGCTTCGTTACAAATGTGAAAAATTTCAAGTCATTCAATTCTATTTTTTATAGATGTACCTGAATCTATTTTACTTGCTTGCCGTGTTTTATGACCATATCCACATCTTGCAAAAGCGAAATCCAACGTAGGACATCTCCCTTTACAGCAATAATATCGGCATATTTACCTTCACTTATAGTACCATATTTATCATCAACTCCCATCATTTTTGAAGGCCAATATGTAGCTGCTTTAATGGCATACATCGGATCGATATCAAATTCATTTACCCAAACATCGAGTTCATTCCACGTCGACTGACAATGAAATTTCATAGGGATACCACTGTCTGTACCGATTAATAATACGACTCCTGCATCCATAAGTTGTTTTACCTTTCTTTCGAGTGTTGGTTTGCGAACTGGTGTCAACTGAAAATAAGGTAGTCTTCCAGGATAGACAATCGACTGTTCGATATCGTCAATGACATCTTGGGGTAGTCCCAGATGCCAACAATCATTGTCCAATTTTTCTGGATTGTCTCTTACATATTCATAGTTATATAGGCCCTCTACTGTCGGTGTCCAATACAATGGTCCAAGATTCATTTGAGCAGTTCGTTCTTTGATCATCGTCATGACATCCTCCGGATATTCTGGTGCAGAAGATAGGCCTGTATGTTCAAAATTATCAACCCCAGATTTTAATCCTCTCCGAATCTCTTCAGGTCTATGGGAATGAGCAACTACAGTCAGATTTTGTTTGTGTGCTTCATCAACTACTGCATCGACTTCTGCTTGAGTCATCTGGTCTTGATCGATCAATTTTATGCAATCTACTCCTGCATCAGCCAATTTTTTGACCTTCGCACGTGCATCTGTTGTGCCATTTACTCCCCATCTGAATGCTTCTGTACCTGGATATGGTTTATGTTGTATAAACGGGCCTGACATATACATCGTAGGTCCTGGAATTTCTCCTCTATTAATTTTATCCCTGACATCTATACTTTCTTTAAGCGGAGCACCTAAATCTCTTGCGCTTGTGACTCCTGCCATCAATAGCTGGTGTGCAGATGCTGGCATAATCACATCTCTAAATCTATTGACGTAGGCTGTATCCCAATGTGAATAATTGCTATGTCCATTGATCATGAGGTGTACGTGCATGTCCCATAATCCTGGCAATACACTCATTCCTTCTGTGGAGATGATTTTGGCGCCAGAAGGAACTTCTGTATTACCTTGGTGTCCAACTTTAATAATCTTTTCATTTTCGATCAATATTACACTATTGTGAATAGGATTGCCACCAAAACCGTCAATCAATGTACCACCAACCAAAGCTGTTATTTTCTGACTCGATACGTGTTGAACAAAAAGAAAGGAAAAAATAGATAGAATTAGAAGTCTGTATTTCATTTTAATAATTGAGTTGGTAATTCCAAAACTTTAATATACTAATTTGATTGGTACAATCATCTGGCAAAAGTCAATAAAAACTTCTCAAATGCATGCTTTCTGGATTTTGACACCCTTACTTTATCTCCGCTAGACAAGGTGATAATGCCCCCATCCCTCCTGTTATAGGATTCCATATAATTGATATTGACAAGTGAAGATTGATGTACTCTGCAGAATCCATGGCTATTCAATATTTCATCTAGGTATTTAAGGGGTTTGGAGATCAATATTTTATTGCCATCGTTTTTCAATATGTTAGCATAATTACTATTGGCTGTACACAATACAATTTCTGATATATTGATCATCAGATATCCTTGTTCTACAGGGACGGCAATCTTATTGAATACTGTATTGGGTGACACTAATTTATGATGGATGTCCTGAATAACTTGTTTTTCTAACTTACGATTATTTGTGATGGCTTTTTCTATTGCCTCTCCTAGCAGAGATCGGTCTATAGGTTTGAGCAAATAATCAACTGCCATATACCTAAATGCTTGAATAGCATATTGATCATACGCAGTTGTGAATATTACATTCTTTGGCAAAATATTTAGCTTTTCTAATAATTCAAACCCATTTAAATGTGGCATTTCTATATCTAGAAACAATATGTCTGTTTGATGCTCTTGCAGGTAAACCAATGCTTCTTCTGGATCTGTAAATAATTTATCCAATGCTACATCTTCCCTTACTTTGTTGATCTCATAAGCTA
Source organism: uncultured Saprospirales bacterium (assembly GCA_913061325.1). GTDB lineage: Bacteria > Bacteroidota > Bacteroidia > Chitinophagales > Saprospiraceae > CAJXUU01. Next base: position 4,672 of record CAJXUU010000182.1, read on the forward strand.
AAACTTCGGCACAATTGATTTCATCATCTACGATACAACAATTATATGAAATGTATTCATTGGTCATTTGATTTCTTTATCTAGTGAAGGCAAATATATAGTCACTTTTGTACCGCTGGGCATTCTATCTTCGATCTTTACTTTTGCTTCTATCTTATAAAGAATATTGATATTCTTTATTCTTTCAAGCGTAATATTCAAGCCCAACGATTTTTTGTGCTGATTTCTTTTCAATTGTAATTCTTTGGATTTAGATAGTCCAATGCCATTATCTTCAATGGTGCACAATACCCCATTGCGTTCTGCTTTAAAATTAATAGCTAAGACTCTATCTGATTTTATATTCATCAGGCCATGCCATATTGCATTTTCGATGAAAGGTTGAATGAGCATTGGCGCAATTTTGAATTGTAAAGGGTCAATGCTATCATCAACTTGAAAAGAATAGTCAAACTCTCCTCCAAAACGCAAATGCTCCATCTCAACATACAATTTTATAGAATCCAATTCTTGTTGCAAGGTCAAGAAAGGCATTTTACTGTTTTCAAGAATACTCCGAATGAGTTGTGAAAACTTAGTGAGGTAATAGGCGGCATCATCTGGTGTTTTAGTGAGTACATAATTCTTAATACTATTTAGCGTATTAAATAGAAAATGTGGGTTCATCTGTGAACGCAAAGCACTTAATTCCATTTCTATCACTTGTCGATTATATTGTTCTCGGTTTCGCTTGAGTGATCTTACCAAATAATAGATAGCCGCCAAGAGAAATACAGCTGTACTAAATATTAATATTCTGAACCACCATTGTTCATAAAAATACCGATCTATTTGCATCATCAATGAGGATGAATAAAATTGCTGTTTCTCATATTCTGCTTTAAATTTGATAGCATGTTTTCCAAGTTTCATATTATTCAATGACAACATTCTATCATCATTTACTTTTTCCCAAAGGCTGTCATCTAGTTGATAGTAATATTTAAATTTTTCATTCGGATTAGTATGATTTACAGCTATTTTGAAGTCTAAATTTCGTTCAAAATCTCTTAGATGGTATACGTCATCTTTAAAGACTTCCCTCAATAATTTTCGATTGTTGTTGACCCATAATTTATCGATTTTTAAAAGGAGGGCCGGATCTATGGGAGGAGCAAATAGATCGCTAGATACTACTATATCGCTCGTTTCGGCTATCGTGATTAAATGGCCTTCTGGATCAAAAGTCATTTGATTATAAAGACCCTTTACCACCAACTTTGGCTGGAATGGAGGTTCAAGCGATACTTGATAGAGGCCATTATTTGTTGTACTGATGATAAGGTTCGCATCCTGAGAGAGAAGTATATCACGTATTACTATATCAGCATTGGGAATCTTACTCATTCCTAGCGCAAAATATTCACCTGTGCTTATTTGATAACAATACACTTCTTTCCTCACTATAAAATACAAATAATCTTTCTGCGCCACCATAGATAATCCAGGTGGACCTATAGAAGCAAAATTTATTTCTGGTTCATTGAATATCAATTTTACCCTATGAGAATGGCGATCAAATGAATAAATTCCTGATTTAGTCAGCAAATAAAATTGGGTACTATCGAGAGGGCTTTTGACAATCTCTATCACATGAGCTAGAGATGAATAACCTTTTGTCGAAGTAGATAAAAGAATAGGTATGTATTTGTAAGATTGGTTTATTTTGTTGTAAAGAACACAGCCATCTTTTGTACCAAATAGCATATGCTCTTGATCAATTTGTTGGGCACATTGAAAGCCATATTTGTAAAGACTATCTTGCTGTTCTTCGATGTAATCCCCTAATATTGAATGGAAAGTTTCTTTTTTGTGGTTGTAGGATTGAACTCCTTTATCCGTCAAAATCCACAGGTCATTATCATTGTCTTGGTACACATTGGTGACAATATTATTGACAAGACTCAGTGTATCTTCAGGATTGTGTACATAATACCTGGCTTCATAACCATCCACACGGTATAGCCCTCTAGCAGTGCTGATCCATATATAATTCTCGTGGTCTATGGTAATATCTTGTGTATAATTAGGCGACATTTCATTCTGAAGGTGCAATGTGTCCCAATGAATTTGAGTATAGGAAGTATTGATACTGAAAAGCATCGCAAATAACAAATAGATTAAATTCCTACTCCATTTCATGTAGCTAAATATAGTGAAATTCCAAAAGTAATAAATTAACTGGTGTAAATATATACTGATTCTCGACTGCTTTACCTACAATATATATAGACCGATCCTTGATGAAAATTACCGTTCACATCATCATGAAAATCTGAGACAAATATCACATTACTGCCTATTGCGACATCGGTGCCAAAGTGGCTATCCGCTTGTGAATCAGTGGGTCGTAAAATGGCCGTATTGTTCCAACTGTCATTGACTTTTTTGTATACAAATGCTTTGTGATCTTCTATCTCAGCCCCAATAACGCCAATACAACCCACGATAATTTCATCTCCAAGAATATCCACATTTGATCCAAAAAGATCATTATCGCTTCCCGCAGGAGCGCGAATTGTAGCCTCTAATGTCCATTCACCATTGTTATAATGATGAACGTCCACAGCTCCTCTTCGATCGATATCATCATATTCCTCTCTAGGGTCGCCTACTGCTAGATAATCACCGTCTACGCTAAAATCTACACCATAACTATTCGCTCCTTCGTGGACAAGATTTGATTGTATTGAGTCTACTATTTGATATTGATCATTTCCGTCATTCTCATATACATATATTTGCCCTTTTCGATTATTATCAAAAAGTACATCAGGTGCAGAAACAAATAATCTCGCTTCATCAATTACAACATGAGCACCAAACCCACTTCCATTTTGTATTGAAGGACTTTCTACAACTTGGATTTCATTCCAAACTTCTCCTGTTTTCTTATAAATGAATACCTGGACTTCGTTATTTAATAGCCCAGCGCAGACTGCATATGGAGGGTGAATATTTACAGTTCCACCGCCTATTTCCTTACTTCCATCAGCAGAATCTGTAAAGACATCATCTACTTCCCAACTGTCTTCCATTTTTTTATAAATTGTTGCAGACCCATTATTGCCTCCATCTTGCGTCAGCATATTTTGGCCAGACCCTACAATAACATAATCTCCATTTATGGCAAGATCTCCATTTCCAAATATACCAAAAAGTGAACCATTAGGATCGTCTAATGTGTCTTTTAAAGCATAGCCTACTCCGTCATCCTCGTATACATATATCCTTCCTTGATCTTGATTTCCTTCTATATCTTCTCCATAACTTGCTACCACTAATGTTTGTCCATCATGGGCTATATGGTTTCCAAATAAATCAAAAGGGGAACCATCACTTAGGGTTATTTTATTCGATTCCCCAACTTTTGGGTCAACTACTTGTCCCCAATTCCAACCCGCTGTTGTGAGTGATCTCCATTTACTGCCATCAAATCCTTCAAAATCTTGTTTATCTTCATTATACCTTAACATTCCAGCCAACGCAGTAGAATCATCATCTGCAATTCTGATTTTTCCATTTATATCTAGTGTAGCTTGTGGTGTTAATGTATTAATACCCACCTTAGTCACATTAATTGGTAAACCTACATTGGTAATACTGGTCAATCGGATATCAGTATCTGATCCGCATGGAGGTTCTATAAGATTAAAATGTATGGTGACCAATGTATCCGATGAAGTTATGAAAGTGAGTGGTGCAGGACCATGTTCCATAACTTCTCCATCATTATTACTTCTCACGGTGATGTAATCATTAGGTGCACTCGACATAATATGGTATTCCATATTTTTTATAAAAGCAGCCATTTCTACATAATCTCCAGCAAATTGTAAGTCACTAATTCCCAAAGTATCTCCTGGATTAGGTGCAATAAAAAGATTGTTGGGATACTGAGTTGTATTTTCACATTGGGAAACTAAGGTGTTTACTATTCCTAAAAAGCATGATATAATCATTAAGAATATTCGAATTGTCATCATCTTATTGTTTTACTAATGGATTTTTAATAAATATTCAATTTTACTTTCTATAAATGTACAGTGCTCCAAAATCTAGTTCGGCGGAATCATAAAAGTGATCGCTTACTACTATTGTATTGTTTTGAATAGAAACATTTTGTCCATAAGAGCCAGAGTAAGAACTATCACAAGGCTTAAGTTTTGTGGCTACATTCCAAATATTTCCAGCTTTACAATACACGTAAACATTGGGAGAATCCCTAGTGAAAAAATCTAGATATCCGTTTACGATCAATTGGTCTCCGTTTATATCTATAGCTCCCCCATAATATTCATTCATTTCTACAGGTGAAACCAAGACAGTATCTTCTTGCCACTCTGAACCATCATATTGATAAATGGCAACAAAACCCTTTTCTTCATTGCCATTGTAATATTGCTTATACGATCCAATGACGACATAATCCCCATCTGCTTCTATTACATTTCCGAATCCTTGTTCATCAGTAGGGTCCGATGGAGAAATTATTGATTCCTGCAATACAAAATCTCCATCATCTCCCAATTCATAAATGTATACAACCCCTACTGTGTTATCAATTGGTCTGTTAGTGGCTGATATGAATAGGCGATCTTGGTGTAAAAGAACTTCTGTTCCGAAATAATGATCAGGATTATTCTGAGGATTACTGACAATTTGTGATAAAGTCCACTCCTCATTCATTAATTTATAAATATATACATCTTTAAAATTTGAAGCTTTCACCGCTAGAAAAGAAGAATCTAAACTAATGGTATATCCAAAGCCAGTAAGCATACTATCGGGTTGGATGACTTGTTCCATAATCCAATCATTATTTACATAATGATATAAAGTTACAGACCCCCTTTCTTCCTGACCATTATTAGAGTAAGTACCAACTGCAGCTCTTCCATTATTAATATCTAAATCACCATTTCCGAAACTACCTACCGGCGTTGCAGTAGGTTCGAAGAGTTCGAAAATTTCAGTGTTAGCATCATTTATATCTTGATATATTAATGCTACACCCTGAAAATCAAATAAGGTCTCTGATGCATTGACAATTACAGTTTCATCATCCATCTTCATTCTGTTGGCAAATCTTAATAATCCATCATCAACCCTTACTATTTTATCCGATTCTGTTGCTTCTGGGGTTATGAGTTGTCCCCAGTCACTCATAGCTTTAGTCAGTGAACGCCACTTGACTCCATCAAAACCCTCAAAATCATTTGTTTCTTCATTCCACCTCATCATACCAGTTGACGCACTGTGTACATCATTAGATATCTTTATTTTGCCCTTTACATCTACAGCAGTTGTTGGGTTACTTATATTGATACCCAAATTACCAATGTTCACAAAAACTCCTTTGTGAGTCATTGATGTTGTTCGATTGACACTCTGTTCACCACAAGGGGGGACTGATAGATTGATATGTATGGTAACAGTACCATCAAAACTCGAAACAAATGTGAGCGGAGTCAATCCATGAACAATGACTTCATCTAAGTCCGCAGATCTAATTGTAACATAATCAGTGGGCATGGAAGATTTGACCAAATAGGACATACCTGTTACACAACCACTAATTTTACTATAATCACCGGCGTATTGGGCTTCACTAATCACCAAAACATCGCCCTCCATTTCGGGTGCCTGTAGGAGCCCTGCAGGATATTGTGTTTCATTATTACACTGCGCAGGCAGCAAATGTGAGGTAATTGTAAATCCAAATATTAATATCCAATAAAGTCGTTGCTGCATGGTTCGCAATAAACTGAGTGAGTGAAAAAATCTCTATTCGTAAATGATATGATAAAGATAGGTGGACACTCATGGATATTATATAGCGAGTGAGTCAGCTATATTGCTGGGTGATTATAGTTGTTAAGTAAATGATTATTGGGATAAATATGTAGGGACGTTTGGGTTTTGGTACAGAAGAAAAATTGTATTTTTATGAATATCAAAGCCTCAAAAAACAAACATTATGATAGTATCTAAGAATAAAATCGGACTGCTTATTGCAATTATAGCCCTGATCTCTTTTAGCTGCGGCGGAGAAGAAAAGCCAGATGGTAATCTGACGGATTCACTTAATGGAGTAAAGGGGGGAAGCACATCAACTACCGCTCCGGGAGGGGTTCTCGCTCATTGGAGTCAGATCATCGGAAACGATACTTCAACCAATGATGTGATGCCCCTGAAGTTGGTCGCAAGATTCATTTTACAAGGTTCGGGACAAAAATGCACTAATTACAGCCTTAAGCCCATTTCCAAAAATGGAAATCCCAGCCCTGCAAATCCTGCTACCTAACGTGCATTACCCGGAAAGGATACGGCCTTTGACATTACCGTTTGTCAATTTGAAATGTTTGCAGATTGGGAAAGCGCTGTCCTGATAAAGAATGGGAACTCTACGTCACTTGACACTTTTCCGGGACCTGTCTCTTATACACATCTCCGAGCCCACGAGACAGGCAGAAATCT